>JADFSR010000008.1 GCA_022560615.1 Gemmatimonadota bacterium | reverse complement strand
GATACGGCAAGTTAGGCATCGTCTCCGGCGTGAACCACCGCGCATCTTCCATCTCTTCCGGATCGAGTCGGATGTCGCCCGACTCCCAGTCGGCGACGAATCCCACCATGAGCGAATGCGGGAAGGGATGAGGCTGACTGCCGAAGTACCGCAGATTGGTCACATGCACCCCGACCTCTTCATCGATCTCGCGGTGCACGCATTCCTCGAGCGACTCTCCGGGCTCCACGAATCCGGCGAGCGTCGAGTACACTCCCGGAGTGAAGTGTGGGGAGCGCCCCAAGAGCGCCTCCCGCCCGCGTTGAATGAGCACGATGACCGCAGGGGAGAGGCGCGGGAAGTGCAGCTGGCCGCAGTCGGCACACGCCATCGCTTCATGTTCCGTGTGCCGTTCCGTCGGCGCCCCACAGCGCGAACAGAAGCGATGCGTCCGGACCCAGTCGATCTTCTGCCACGCGGTGCCGGCCGCCCGAAAGAATGGCTCGGCCAGGAGCGCGTGGGTCGCTCGCAGCGCCGTCAGTTCGAATCCATCGGGTGCTTCGAAGTCGTCAGGGATGGCGTGGAGCCGTGAGTCTCTCGCGTTCACGGCCGGCAGCGCGACGTCGACCTCCTCGGCGCCCAGCCCGAGCCCGTCGAGCAGATCGGCGACTTCCCGGGACGTGGGAATGGTCGCTCCGTCCACTGTCGACTTCAGCAGCAGTCGGCGTCCGGCGAACACGAAGCTCCAGGCGGTGTCGCTCACGGCACCTGCTTCCTGTCGAGCACGTGAGTGCCGTGGCACGAGGAGCACACGACGAGCAGTCGGTCGCGCACATAGGAAACGTCCGTCCTGGGGGGTACCGGCCGCACGTCGAGGGCGGTTGTACAACGGGGACAGGTCAACGCATCACCCGCCCGAAACGCGCCTTCGATCTTGTGCTCATCAGCCTGAGTATAGCGGCCTGACTCAACCATTTGCGGGCCCAGCAGAGTTGTGATTCCCTGTGTCTTCCAAGACGACACTATATTATCTGGCTCGTCATGTACCTAAGGACATAGATGCACTTCACGATGCTTCAGCTCGCGCTCTCCACGGTCCTGATCGGGCCGGGTGAGACCGATTTCAAAGAAGCGAAGACGTACTCGGGCAGGGCTGACGACATCGAGGTCACGACGCCCGCGGTCGAGCGGGCGGGAATCGATATCGACGGTCGCCTCGACGACGCCGCATGGCTGCAGGCCGCCCTCCTGACCTCGTTCACGCAGTTCAAGCCGGTCGAAGGCCTAGCGGCCTCTCAGAGGACCGAGGTCCGGGTCCTCGTGGATGCGGACGCGATCTACTTTGCGGTCAAAGCGTTCGATGACGACCCTAGCGGGATCCGCGCGACGCTCGCGGAGCGCGATTCGTACACGCGTTCGGACGACTACGTCCGCTTCATTCTCGATACGTTCAACGACGCCAGGCGGGCCTACGTATTCACGGTGAACCCTCTCGGTGTGCAGCACGACGGGATCTGGAACGAAAGCGGAGGCAGCGCGAGCCGACGTCATGGCAACTACGGACAGCCCATCGACGACAACCCCGATTTCCTCTGGGACTCCGATGGGAGGATCACCGATTGGGGCTATCAAGTCGAGCTGCGTATCCCGTTCAAGAGCCTGCGCTTCCCGGAGGCGGAGGAGCAGTCCTGGGGGCTGCACGTACAGCGCAAGATTCAGCGAAGCGGCTTCGAGAGCTCGTGGGCCCCCATCACCGACGACGTGTCGAACAAGCTGACGCAGGCCGGCAAGCTCAACGGGCTGCGAAACCTCGACATGGGGCTCTTCATGGAGCTCAACCCGGTGCTGACCGGGAAGCGAATCGGCGAGTACGACTCGGGTGCCGGCCTCTTCCGGCGGAAGGACCCGAGCGGGGCCTTCGGTCTGAACGCCACGTACGGGGTGACCTCCGATCTCACGCTGGACGCGACGTACAACCCGGACTTCAGCCAGATCGAAGCGGACGCAGGCCAAATCGCCGTGAACGAGCGCTTCGTCCTCTTCTTCCCCGAGAAGAGGCCCTTCTTCCTGGAGGGTACCGAGATCTTCGGGATGGCGAAGCAGATCATCTATACGCGCTCAGTCGCGAACCCGATCGCAGGCGCAAAGCTCACCGGAAAGCTCGGTAGCTTGAACGTCGGCTACCTGGGCGCGATCGACCAGTCGTTCGACGCGGGGGCTCCCAACACGTTCGTGAACTTGGTGCGAGTACGGCAGGACGTGGGCGCTGCCTCTACCATCGGCGCCGTCTACACCGACCGGACGATCGCGACTAACGACTTCAATAGAGTCGCGGGTGCGGATGCGCGGCTTCGCCTCGGTCAACGCTACACGCTCACGATGGTGGGTGCTGCGAGCTTCACCGACAATCCCGGCCTGACGTCACGGGCGACGGGAAGTCTACTGAGCGCGAAGATCGAGCGGGCCGGACGGGCGGTCTCCTTCAACGCCGAGCTGGAGGACACGGACGCGGACTTCAACGCCGGAAGCGGCTTCTTCCGCCGGATCGGTGACACCCAGTTCAACTCGCGTTTCTCGTACAACTGGTTCGGTAAGCGCGGCGCATTGATCCAGGAGGCCGGGCCCTCGCTCGACTTGAAGGGCTACTGGGACCACGATGCGTTTTGGAATGGTGAGGGGCTCCAAGAGGGCGAGGCGCAACTCGGTTGGCGGGTCGGCTTCAGGGGCAACATCACGTTCTGGGGCAACCACAAACGGTCGATGTTCGATTTTGCGCCGGAGGCGTACCAGGGGTTGCTGGTTGAGCAGCCCGATGGGTCGTACTCGGACTTCCTGCCCGACCAGTCCCTCTTCGGTGGGCTGAGCTCGACCACCTTGTCGCTCTGGCTGAACAAGTGGGAGCGTGTTCGTGGCAACATCCGCTACACGTTCTCGGAGACGCCGGTTTTCGACCGGTCCTTCGGCGTCGCGGTCGAGCCTGCGGATTCACGTTCGGGCGAAGTCACGCTCAACCTGTACCCGATGCGCTCACTCGTGGCCGAGCTGGGCGTCCGGCAGACGCGGCTCACGCGCAAGACCGACGGAGTCGAGGTCTCTTCGGCCATCATTCCGCGCGTGCGAGCGCAATACCAGTTCACGCGCTCCCTCTTCGTCCGCGGGATCTTCGAGTACTCGAGCCAGAAGCGCTTGGCCCTACGAGATCCGGCGACGGGATCGCCGCTGTACCGGGTGGACGGGGACGGAGAGTACACCTTGCGTAGCGGCTCCGAGGACTATGACTTCCACATCGAGGGGCTCGTGTCGTACGAACCCTCACCCGGCACAGTCTTCTACGTGGGCTACACGCGACAGATGGAGGACACGGGGTCGTTCCGATTCAGGGATGTACGGGCGATGGCGGACGGTCTCTTCGTGAAGCTGAGCTACCGCTTCCGCATGTAGCGGAGCGTGTTTCCCGCTCGGTTGGACGTGCGTAAGGTACGCGTGCCGACAACCTCAGAAGAAGTGAAGATCTAGGTGGGCAAGGACGCGATCGAAATCGAAGGCACCGTGAGTGAGGTCCTTCCGAACGCGACGTTCCGCGTAGAACTAGAGAACGGACACGAGGTGCTCGCCTACCTCTCCGGCAAGATGCGTAAGAACTACATACGCGTGCTCGAGGGCGACCGCGTGAAGTGCGAGCTGTCGCCGTACGACCTCAGCCGCGGTCGGGTCACATACCGATATAAGTAGCCGGGTTTGACGACGAAACACCGTCGTGCCAGCCTGCGTAAGGATCCACACACAGACATAACATAGTAGAGGTTTCGGAGGGATAGAATGCGGACGTTCGCTACGCTTTCGATTGCCGGTGTGACCGGGCTAGTGCTGATCAAGTTGCTCGCCATGATCATGTTCCCACTCTTCGCTTTGATCGTGGGCTTGTTCGCGATGACGGTTAAGTTCGCGCTGATCGCGGCTGTCGTGTTTTTCTTCTTCACGATGTTTCGGCGTCACCGCGAAAAGCGTGAGGCGGAGGCGTAGGACCGAGCTCGACTTTCGAGGGAAAAGGACCCCCACCGATGGCCTGAGAAGCACAGACGCCATGGGGATCGCGGCGCTGACGTTGGGGCTCACCACTTGTCGAAGACCTCCGAGTATCCCACAGCGGTCAAGGTGATGACCGTCTGGGCGAGAATCGGCTGCGGTTCAGGGAGCCAAATCGGCGAATCGGAGGGGCGCGACCCGCCAGGAAGCTAGGAAACACGCGGCCTTTCGGCCGTTTTTTCCCTTGACGCTTCCGTAAGTGTCGCTTACCGTTGGTTCAATTGTGACCCGCAGGGTGCAGAAACACTTGAGTAGTGCGGCTTTTCAGGTGGTCGGCACCTCCTAGGAGAAAGCTCTCCAGGCCTGCACGTAGGGCGGCTTCGGCCGTGACGGGACAACCCATTCTTGTTACAGGAGCAGCCAGATGAACAAGTCCGATCTCGTGGACGCCCTCGCCGGGGCAACCGGCATGACGAAGGCCGATGCATCGCGGGCTGTGGATGCGCTTTTCTCGCCGAGCGATGGCATTATCGCTACGGCTCTGAGGGGCGATCGCCGCGTACAGATCACAGGTTTCGGCACCTTCGAAGCCAAACACCGCAAGGCGCGCATGGGCCGCAACCCGCGCACGGGTCAAACGATCCACATTACCGCGACGAAGACCCCCGGGTTCCGCGCTGGTAAGGGACTCAAGGACACGGTCAAAGGGGGCTGAGCGCTTCGTCGCGGAAAGGCTGGGCTGACCCGCGCCGCACCGGTTGGCACGCCTGACACAGAGAGGCCGCGTCACTCCTTGGTGACGCGGCCTCTCTGTGTTTCCTACCGGGGTCGCTTACCCACCAACCCGCGACCGCGCTAGCGCCGTGGCGGCCCCTTTCGGGCGCCGCCGGTGCCCCGCCTGGGTCTGTCGAAATCCGCTCGGACCGCACGACCGCGGATCGTGGTGCCGTTGAGCGCTGTGATGACCTTCCTCGCCACCTCGGCGTGCACCTCCACGAGCGTGTGGCTCTCCTTGATGTCGATGCGGCCCACGGAGGTGCCCGGAACGTCGGCTTCGCCCGTGATCGCACCGAGCAGGTCGCCCGTGCTGAGACCGTCGCGCTCTCCCACACCGAAGAAAAGCTTGGCCCACGCGGGCGCCGCTGCCCCGGTAGTCGACGACTCAGGGGCGGGCGGGGCGGTGGGGGGCGTCTTCTTCCTGAGCAGCGCGACCGCGGCAGCGGCCACCTCAGCCGGGTCGTGCTCTTCGAACAGGGGCTCGAGAGCCAACAAATAGGGAGCCGTGTCCTCGTCTTCCAGCGCGGCTCGGAGCTGCTCCTGGAGGCCGGCGACCGCGGCGGAGCCGCTGGATACCGCGGGCGGAAAGGGCACTACCGTGTAGCCAGCAGCGCGGGCCGTGGCCCGAAGGTGCGCCACCTCACGCGCGAGGATCACGACGATTCCCCCGTCTGACACGCCGTGCCGGCGATCCAATTCGTCCGCGTCGGTAGGGGCGTCGCAACTCACGACCTTCACGCCTTCGTGGGCGCCGACTTCGGCGCGGGCGGCCAGCGCGTCCACACCGAGCCAAACGGGCACGGAAGCATCACCTGGGGCGCCGGCCACGAATCCGTGCAGCGTCAGCAGATCGCCCACGTCCGCGGCGCGATCTTCGTTCCTGCAGAAGACCAGCACGTGGCGCGCTTCATCGGCGAGTAGGTGACTCACCATCTCCAGCACGGCCTCTTCACGAGGCTCTGGAACGATACGGAATCGCACGGTGCCACGTTTGGGTCCGTCCTGCGCCGATCGGTCCTCAGCTGGGATCCTGACTGCACGCTTCACGTGGCGTTCGAGGAACTTGGACACGCCGGGCGTTATCGGTTGGGCGACGACCACGCGCTGCGCCTCCTTCGGCAGATACTCGAGGATCGCCTCCGTCGCCTCCATTCCCTCGAAGGTGTCGATGCTGGATGCCTGGTCCACGACGATCGCCTCGACGGCTTCGAGGTTGATGTCGCTCTTTTTCGCGGCAGCAAGCACGTCCGCCGGGGTGCCGAAGAGCATCGTCGCCCTCTCGGGAAGTACCCAATGAGAGCCGAGGGCCCCGACCGTGTGCCCCGCACTGTCCGCAAGCCGACCCATCGACTGAGCGAGCTGATCGGCCCGGTCTTGGGAAGGGGCGAGGACGACCACCCTGGGCGTGTCTCCCTCGCCTTCGACGCGGTCCAGCAGCGCTGCACCCCACGCGACCGTGACGCCGCTGCCGGGGCCGGCGGCCAGGAAGAGGTTGTTCGCTCGTCGGATGACGGGGAGTGCTGCCTCCTGGAGCGACGTCGGCTGCTCGAGGCCGTCTCGGGCGAGCGCCTCTACCAGCTCGGGTGCGAGCCCGAGTTCTTCGAAAGAGTCCATGTCGCGGGCTACTTCAGGTAGGCTCGCCGGACCCGGCGCCCCCTCTGTCTCCTGGCTCGTACGGAAGGCGGTTCAGAAGCCGCTGAACCTCATAGTCCAGCCTGGATGTGCGAAGCCGGTCAGTATTCGCCACCACGTCCGTGTACGGTCCATGACGGTGTGCGGTCACGGTTACAGAACCTTCCGCACCGTTGTACGTGGCGCTGTGGCCGGAGCTTTTCGACTGCGAGAGGCCCACCATCTCCGGGAGGAACTCCTCTGCCTCTGCCAGGACCTCACTCGGCGAGAGCGCCGTCTTGCGCTGGTATCCAGCCATGTCCGCACTGTAGGGTTCGGGTAGCGGTGGCCGTCCTGCCCTCAACGGCCGTCGAGTAAGGTGCCGATGGCCGCCTGGTTGTGGAAGCCCTGAAGTGTACTCGTGAGTGTGACCAGCGCCGGAGCGGATGTCACGCCGGCTTCGACGGCTTGTTGGCGGGCTCTCAGGATGTCGGCCTCATAGCGATCCACGTCGAGCACGGCCTTGCTTTCGGCGAGGTCCAGACCCAGCGAGTGCGCGATGTCGACGAGCACGTCAATGCGTCCGATGTCACGGCCCTCCAGGAAGTAGGCGGCGAATATGGCGTCGAGAGCCGGGCGTCCGAGCTCGAATCCTTTCGCGTGCAGAAGTAGCTCGTGCGCCTTTCGAGAACGCGGTACGAGGTCGGGTCGCACCAGCGAGAAGCCCATCCTCTCAGCCAGTCGCTGACCCTGGGACCAACGCGTCTGCCAGAAGGGATCCCGCGTGTCGGTCAGCGGGGCGTCGGCTGGGTACCCCTCGATCGGCGTACGCACCGCACGAACGTCCCTCTGCTCTTCCGCGGTCCTAAGCGCATGGTGCATCGCAAAGGAAAGCGGGTCGACAGCGTCGAAGAAGAATCGGAGACTCTGGTCGTTCATGGCGCACCAAAGGTGTTCATGGCTGCGTGGCGGGACCACCCCGCAGCGTGCTTCCTCCCCGTACGCAGCGACTCCATATTCTGATCTCACAGCTTACACAATGAGGCTCACGATGCAGTTCAGTGCGAATGTCGAGAAGCTCAAGCCCTCCGCGACGATCGCGGTCAGCATGCTTGCGAAGACATTGGCGGCCGAAGGCCGAGACATCCTGAATCTCGCTGGGGGAGAGCCGGACTTCGACACGCCGGAATTCATCTGCAAAGCGGGCATCGACGGCATACGCGCCGGCCGGACACGATACACGCCTCCAGCGGGGCTGCCCGAACTCCGGAAAGCGATCGCGGCCCACTTGAGTGAGCAAGCGGGTCGCGAGTTGGAATGGACCGGAGTCGTCGTGACTTCGGGTGCGAAGCAGGCACTCTTCAACACGATCTTCACGCTCTTCGGGCCCGGAGACGAGGTCCTCATCGCCGCGCCGTATTGGACCACGTACCCGGATCAGGTCAACATCGCGCGAGCCGAGCCCAAGGCGGTGTTTGGGGCAGAGTCGAGCGGCTTCAAGGTCACGACGGACGAGCTTGAAGCGGCTCGTTCCGAGCACACGCGTGGGCTCATCATCAACTCGCCGTGCAACCCCACGGGCGCCGTATATTCGCTGGAGGAGCTAGAGGCGATCACGGTCTGGGCGCGCGACCGGAGCATATGGCTCGTCAGCGACGAGATCTACCGCAACATCTACCACGATGGGGACCGCGACGCTGCGCCGGGCATCTTGGAGCTGCCCGAGTCTGCGCTCGGCGACTTTGTGCTCATAGACGGGGTCTCGAAGAGCTACGCGATGACGGGCTGGCGTCTCGGTTTCTCGTACGCGAGCGTTGAAGTCTCCCAGAAGTTCACGGCGCTCCAGAGTCAGATCACTTCGAACACGACGACTCCGTCTCAAGTCGCTGGGCTCGAGGCGTTCTCCAACGTCGAAGAGGCGCGGGCGTCGATCGCTGAGATGGGCGTCGCGTTCACGCGTCGGAGGGATCTAGTGACGGCGCGCATGGACGAACTGTTGCCGGGCGTGCCGTACACCCGCCCGCACGGAGCCTTCTACCTCTACTTTCGCGTCGACGGCTTTTTCGATGACGAGATCCCGGACGCTACAGCGTGGTGCTCGCGTCTACTCGAGGGGCAGGGTGTGGCGCTCGTTCCTGGGGCGGCGTTCGGGGATGACCGGTGGGTGCGGATGAGCTTCGCGGTGTCCGACGCCGTGCTGGAGGAGGCCTTCAGCCGCATCGCCGCGATGGTTGCGGCCGGAGCCGCGGCTTAACCGAAGGCGTTCAAGACGCGTGAGGCCGCAGCGAGCGAGCCGCCCTCGTACGAGGCCCCAAACAGGTTCACGTGCACCAACAGATAGTAGAGCTGGTATAGGTCACGCCTGAACACCTCGTACTCTCGACTGATGGGCCGGGCGGCGTTGTATGCCTCGTAGAAGCGGCGCCCGAAGCCTCCAAATAGCTCGGTCATCGCCAGATCCACCTCGCCATCGCCCCGAAACACGGCCGGGTCGATGATCACTGGGTCTCCGTCCACCGTCGCATAGGCGTTTCCGCTCCAAAGGTCGCCGTGCAGTAGTCCACCCCGCTCGACGTCAGCCAGAGCGTCTGGGATCACGTCGACTAGTCGATCCATGGTATCGCCGCTCAAGAAGCCCCTCGAGCGGGCGAGCTGCAACTGGGGCACGATTCGCAGGTCCCGCCAGAAGTCGCCCCAGTCACCCCGTTCTTCGTTCGCCTGCGCCAGCGACCCGATCCAGTTGTCCCGCCCCCACCCGAACGGTGGCCCGAGCTCGGCTTGGTGGAGCTCCGCCAGCGAGGCACCCAACCTCTCCGGGTAGTCGGCCGCTGGCGCTCCTGAGCCCACGTATTCCAGCAGAAGCCAGGGCGACGTGCCGTCGCCGCCACCCCGGTCGAGGGGCTCGGGAACGCGAACTGTGCACGCGCGCCTCAACGCCTCCAGCCCATCTGCTTCGGCCTCGAACATCTCGAGCGGTGCCGCGTCGTTCCACTTCAAGAAGAAGGAACCGCCAGCTCGCGTATCGAGCCGAGCACCGTTGTTGATGCACCCGCCGGACGCAAGAACGCTCCGCGTGATCTGGTGCCCAAGCGCCGACTCCACCTGTTGTCTCAGCGGAGTCGGCAGCAGATGCATCGGAAGCGGCTAGGCGGCGCGCAGCCGCTCGAGCAGACCCCTACAGGACCGCTTGACCATCTTGTAAACGTTCTCGAAGCCGCTCGCCCCCCCGTAGTAGGGATCGGGAACCTCGTCTCCGTCGCGTTCTGCTTCGTACATGCGCAGGAGCTCGATGTGCGCCCCGGATCCGTTGGTCTCACTCATGCGCTCGAGCGTGCGCAGGTTGTCGCGGTCCATCGCGATGATGTAATCGAAGCGCTCGAAGTCTTCCGGCTGCACCTGCCGCGCGCGGGAATTCAATTCGATTCCGTGCTGCTCGGCGACGAGCGTAGAGCGGGCGTCCGCGCGCTCCCCGACGTGCCACGCACCGGTGCCCGCCGAGTCGATCTCGAATCGGTCTCCTAGCCCTTCCTGCTCAACGAGGTGCCGGAAGACGCCCTCCGCGAGCGGTGATCGACAAATGTTGCCGAGGCAGACGAAAAGAACGGATGTGCGGGACGACGAGGCGTCGTTCGCGTCCATTTGGCGGTTGGATCCGGTAAGAGTCGAGTGATCAGGTGGAGGCGAAGCACGTTCTGACGCGGCCAAGTTGTCGCCGTGTTACACCCTTGGCAAGAAAGCCGGTTACCTTTTTTTTGCCACCTGTCTTACGTGTGTCGAAGCGCTTGGTTTCGGCATGACCTTTGCGCCTTCGAGAGACCCAGTGGACATCGCTCGATTCACAGACATGAAGCTCTCCGACGAGCGCCTCGCGGCGATCGAGGCTCTCGGGTGGGAGACGCCGACGCCGATTCAGGTGAAGGCGATCCCTGCGGGCCTAGACGGCGCGGACGTGGTCGGGATCGCGCAAACGGGCACGGGGAAGACGGGGGCGTTCATGATTCCGGCCCTGGAGCGCATACGGGCTGGGGAAGGGTTGCAGGTGCTCGCGCTGTGCCCGACACGAGAGCTCGCGCAGCAGGTTTCGGACGACGTGGCGGCGCTTGCGAAAGGCACGAGCATCCGAAGCGAGGCCATTTTCGGAGGCGTGGGCTACGGCTCCCAGATCAAAGCGCTCGAAGACGGCTTCGAGGTGATCGTGGCTACTCCCGGCCGTTTCATCGACCACATGCAGTCTGGGCGAGTGGACCTGAGCAAAGTCGGCTATCTCGTGCTGGACGAGGCCGACAGAATGCTCGACATGGGATTCAGGCCTCAGATCGAAGACGTTTTGCGAGGTATGCCAAGGAAGCGGCAGACGATGCTCTTCAGCGCGACCATGCCGCACGGTGTGCACGACCTCGCGCTGCGCTTCACTCAGGACGCTGTGTGGATCGAGGCGGCCCCGTCCGGTACGACCGCCGACGGCATCGAGGAATTTTTCTACTCGGTGAAGCCGGAGAAAAAACCCGACTTGCTGCTCAAGCTGATCAACGAGCCTGGATGGGACCAGGTGCTGATCTTCACGCGGACGAAGGCTGGCGCCGATGTGCTCGAGGGGCGCTTGCAACGTGAGGGCATCCAGGCCGACGTCATGCACTCGAACCGTCAGATGAAGTATCGGACCCGTGCGCTGGACCGCTTTGCGACCGGAAAGGTGCGCGTGCTAGTGGCGACCGATGTCGCGCAGCGTGGCCTCGACGTCGAGGGCATCAGCCACGTGGTGAACTACGACGTCCCGCTCGATCCGGAGGACTACGTGCACCGGATCGGTCGCACGGGTCGCGCGGGGGCGACCGGGACTGCGGTCACGCTCGTGACCGCTTCGGATCTCGGCGCGCTGAAGAGTTTGGAGCATCGCTTGGGTCGAAGCGTGGAGAAGATTCACCTTCCCGAGTTCGACTACGCGGGAACGCCT
Organism: Gemmatimonadota bacterium; assembly: GCA_022560615.1. NCBI lineage: Bacteria > Pseudomonadati > Gemmatimonadota > Gemmatimonadota bacterium. The sequence goes on along the minus strand of JADFSR010000008.1, from coordinate 97,104 downwards.
CAGACCGAGTCGCGTTCGGCCGCACGGCGCGGGCGCAAGTCCCGGTCGCCCCACGGCATGGGTTCCAAGGCAGCCGACGAGTTGACGCCCGAAGAACTGGAAGCGCTGCTCAACCCCGGGTCCTGATGCCACCGTTCCCAACCGGTGCTCTGCGCGCCCCCGATCGAGGCACGGCATGATTCTCCGACGTTACGGCACATCGTATCAGAGTGTGGACCTCAACTTCGACTCGAGGGCATTGAACGAGGTCGGCTTCCGTCGGAACCGCGAGCATTCGATCGCGGTGGAAGACTTCGGCGGTTCCTACGCTCTCGAGGCGACGCATGAGCTCCAGCCGGAAGCCGACGGTGACGTCCAGGATCACACCGAGCAGCAGCTCCTCGATCAGTTGTGGGGACCGAGGGGCTGATCCGGCCGGGCCGACATGGCGGCCGTCCAGCGGGGATCGTCATCCAGATGGAGACGAAAGGGCGGGAGCACGTCACGGGGATCGTCCACGGGCTCGAGGCCCTCGGGCACGAGGTCCATGGAAGAGCAATAGGTCGCCCTAGAGCGAAGCTAGCGGATCCCAACCGGTTTGCCGTCGAGCTGCCAGGAGGGATCGATGCTGATGCCCAGGTGCACGAGGGCGGTCACGGAGACATCGACGATGAACGCCGGCTGGGACAGCGGGCCGCGCTTCGCGGAGGGACCGCTCACGAGCAGGTAGATCGTACGCTCCTCGTCGGAATCTCCGCCGTGCCCGCCGTTGGACGTCCGTCCATGATCGGTGCTGGAGATGATCAGCCAGTTCTCGGTGTCGTATGTAGCCCTGGCGCGCACCGCCGCGACGAGCTGACCGACGTGGCGGTCCGCCAGCGCCACCGCCTCTCGGTATTCGGCGCCGATCGAGCGGTGCTGGTGACTCGTCTCGTCCGGATTGCCCAAGTAGACAAAGAGCGCGTCGGGGTCCGCTGTCGCCAGGTGCTCCGTAGCCAATTCCACGGACCGGCTATCGGCCTCGGCCCAACCGAGCTCGTATCCGTCTAGGACGTGACGGACGTCGACGGCGTCGCTCACCGTGGGCATGCCGTCTTCCTGCTGTACGAGAGGCAACCAGTCTGCCACTACGAAGGTGGACAGCTCCGGCCGCACCTGCTCGATGCGCGTCAGGAAGTCGGGATAGAGGTCGTACCGCTTGCCACCGAACTCGTTGTCGGTCACTCCGTGTTTCTCCGGCCACACGCCGCTCAAGAAGGAGGACCATCCCGGGCCGCTCACGGAGGGATACCCGGTCCGAGCCGTGGCAGTGAAGGTCCCCTCGGCCGCGAGGGCGTCCAGGTTGGGCGTGGCGACCTCCGCGAGCACGTCCGGTCGAATACCGTCGATCCCGATCACCAGTACTTTGCGTGTGAGCGCGTCCGCGTTGTCGGCCCGAGTCACCGACGTGGCCGATGTCGCCACCGTTTCCGCCGGCGGTTCGGCGGGTGCGCACGCCGCGCTCAGGGCGAGGAGGAGTGTGGCGCTCAGGCGGGCGGCATCAGAGAGTCTGCTCAAAGGTTGCTCCAGGTTGTGCCGACGGTTGGTATGCCCCTCACATTGTGGGGCTCCGCTTATCCGATGCAATGGTCAAGGTCGACGGCGATCCGGAGTTGGTCGTCTTCCAACCGCAGACACTCGGCGAAGTCATCGGCGCGGGGATCGCTCAGGAGCGCTTCGCCGCTCTGCTGCTCTCCGTCTTCGGTGGTCTGGCCGTGCTCTTGGACGGTCTCGGACCGTACGGCGTGTTGTCACACCTCGTGGCGCGTCAGCAGCGGGTGTGGTGCTGGCTCTCTCGCTCAGCAGTGCGCTCGAAGCCTTCATGTTCGAGGTGAGCGCGCGCGATCCTCTGGTCTTGTCGATCGCGTCGCTCGTGCTCATGAGCGTCGCCGCGGTGTCTAGTTTTCTGCCCGCGTTACGCGCCACCAGGACCGACCCGATGGAGTCGTTTCGCGCGGACTTACACCATAGATTGTCCACGTTTCTACTTCAAGAACCGTCTAACGAGGCGAGGCATCCGATGTCCGTACGACATGTCGATACCGTTCCGGCCGTGGAAGTGAAGGCGGGCACGGGGACCACGACTCAGGTGCTCATCGGACCCGAGCAGGGACCCAACTTCGCCATGCGGCGCTTCATCATGGAGCCCGGCGGCGGCATGCCGATGCACACGAACACCGTCGAGCACGAACAGTACGTCCTGCGCGGAAGCGCGCGTGTTCAAATCGGCGACGATGTGCATCATGTGAAGGAAGGCGACGTGGTATACATCCCGGCCGGGGTCCCGCACATGTACCAGGCAGACGAAGGCGCGGAGTCGTTCGAGTTCATCTGTGTCGTTCCCAACGGTCCGGACACGATCCAACTCGTAGAGTGCTAGTGCCCCCGCCACTGCTGAAGGTGCTCGACTAGCAACTCGCTGAGGCGCTCCGGCGCTTCCTCGGCGATCCAGTGGCTGATGCCTTCGAGGATCTCGAAGCGATACGGTCCGGTGACGAACTCCGCGGACGCTTCTGCGGTGGCGCGCGTGAAGGCGGCGTCGTTCGTGCTCCACACGTACAGTGTGGGCACGGTCACGATCGCGGGTGGTGGTGGGGTCGCGGGGGTCGGGCCGCCCGTTCCCGCCCGGTACCAGTTCAGTGCCGCACCGAGTGCCTCCTCGGTCCCGAGGATATCGAGGTAGGTCTCGATGTCGGCCTCGGGCATGCCGCCCCACCGACCGAGGAGCTCCTTGAAGTGCGCCGCATCGTTCTCGAGAAAGCGGCGTTCGGAGCCTTCCGCGCGGAAGGCCGCAAAGTATGATGACGCTTGGGCCTGCTCCCCCCCAGCCTCGGCCAGCGCCCGACCGAACGCGCTGACATGCGGTGTCGAGAGCGCAACGAGCGAGCGCACCCGCTGCGGCGCTGCTGAGCCGACGACCCACGCTACCGCGCCGCCCCAGTCGTGACCCACGAGGTGGAAGCGTTCGGCACCGAGTGCGGTCGCCATGCCCAGCACGTCACCGACGAGGTCGCCCATCGCGTAATCTGAAACTTCCGGCGGGCGGGCGTCCGGTGAGTAGCCGCGCTGATCGGGCGCGACTGCCCGGAATCCCTGCGCAGCGAGCACCGGAAGCTGTTTCCGGTAGAGATAGCTGGACTGCGGGAAACCGTGTAAGAGCAAGACGAGCTCACCGTCTTCCGGCCCGGCCGCGAGCGCGTCGAAGACCATGTCTCCGACCGGAATTCGGATCCTTTCGACTCCTTCCGGCAGGGTCTGGCTCGATGCAGGGGTGCTTGCCATGAGCAATGAGAGCATGAGGAACGTGGGAGGTCTCTTCATGGGAACTCCGTGACAATAAGCCTTCTAGCGGACAGTGAGACCGGGCGTGAACTTTCACCGATCCAGGAGGAGGGTCGGTGCGAGTACACGACATCATCGAACGCCTGCGCGCAAACGCCGACGTCTTCGACGCGCTCACGCGAGGGGTGAGCAAGGAGCAGGCGCGGTGGAAGCCAGCCAGAGACAAGTGGTCTATCCTCGAGGTCGTGAACCATCTCGCGGATGAGGAAGTAGAGGACTTCCGTTACCGGCTCGACCTCACGCTCCACCGCCCCGGGGAGCCATGGCCCCCGATCGATCCGGAGGTGTGGGCACGAGACCGGCAGTACAACTCACGCGAGCTGCGCCAATCCGTGGAGCGGCTGATGACGCGGCGGGCGCGGTCCCTACGTTGGCTCGAAGGGCTGGATCAGCCCGATTGGTCGCGGGTCTACAACCATCCGAGCGCGGGTCCCTTGCCTGCGGGCGGTGTGCTGACCTCTTGGCTGGCGCACGACTTCATCCATGTGCGTCAGTTGAACCGCCTGCACCGGCAGTACCTAGCCGCGGAGCTCTCAGACTACTCGCTGGGCTACGCGGGCCACTGGTGATCCGGAGCTCGTCGATACTTCTCCTTTGCGGCGCGGTGGTCAGCGTTGCGACCCCCTCCGGCGCGCAGGAAGTGGCGGAGACGATACTACCGGACCGGCCGGGACTGGGCGATGGCGCCCACGTCGTAGGCCCGGGTGTCGTCCAGCTAGAGGTCGGAATCGAGGCCTCTCCCGGTAGGGGCGCCGACGCCTCCACGTTCGGTCAAAGCCTGGTATGCTACGGCGTTGGCGGAATCGAGATCCGCGTCCTGCCTGGCTCGATCGTGATCAGGGACGAGGACCTGGGGGCACCGGATCCGGCTGTGGGGCTGAAGGTGTCCCTGTTAGGCGGAGACGGCCCGCGCATTTCGACGGTGCTCGCCACCACGCTCCCGGTCGGCTCGGAGGCTTTCTCGTCGCGCAAGGCGAGCGGTGCGGCCACGCTGGTCGGGGAATTCGCGCTCACCGACGCGCTCGGGCTTGCGCTCAATGCCGGCTACAGTTTCCCGTTCGACGACGTCGGGCCTTGCCTATGCGTCGGACGCTGACACCCAATTGGATCTGAACTGGGGCATCGATACCGATAGCCGACGTTGGTTCCTCGGTGTGGGCGTCGCGCACCACGGGCTGCTGGACCCTTCTACGCCAGCTCCACTCCTCCCCCAGCCTCCTCCGCGGCACGCAATGCGCGGTCTGCAGCCTCGAGCAACTCGGATGGGTCCTTCATACCCTGCTGATACATCGCGAGACCGATCGACACTCGTCCGAGATCGAGCTCGCCCACCGCCTCTTCGACGCGGTCTGCGGCGATTCGGCCGCCCGCGATGTTGGTGCTGAAGAGGAGAACGACGAAACGCCCGTGACCCAAGTGTGCCGCCAGATCGGCGGTCCGCGTCGTGTCCTGGATCCGCCCGCCGAGCGTGCGTAGGGTCTCGGGATCGCTCGATTCGAATTCGTCGGTCCCGAACGAGAGCAACAATACGGTCAGCGCCACGCCACGGTCGCCCGCTTCGAAGAGGTAGCTGTACACCAGTTCGAAGTGCAGCCGGTTGGCGAGGGCGGTCGGAGGGTCGGTGAGCGCCGGGTGGCCGATCGCCTGATCTCTCATCTTGCCCTCAGTCATGAGCTGCATCCATGCAGGGGGACGTTCGCACACAACGTGAGGGGACGGTCCAGGGCTCGCCAGAGCCGCGGCGAGCCCGTTGCTGGTGACACTGTGCCCCGGTACCGTTTGCCTTCCTTCTGTGACCCCGATGGACTAAACCGATGAAGAAGCGACGGTGGAGAGTCATGGCCGCCGTATTTACGGCGGCCGCGCTCGTTGTTCTTGTCGGTCCACGGACCCGCTTCGAGGAGCGGTGGAACGAGCCGGAGATCGGCTCGGACGTCGATGCGTACCTCTCCCGACGCGAGTCGAGCGTGTCCAATCTACGCCCGGGGGAGGCGAAAGCGGTGGTGTGGGCGGATGCTGAGACGCGCACCAGGACCCCCATAGCGCTGGTCTATTTCCACGGCTACTCGGCGGACCGCCACGAGGTAGATCCGTTATTGAGTCGAATCGCGCAGCCTTTGGGCGCGAACGTTTTCTACACGAGGCTGAGCGGGCACGGTCGGGACGGGGCCGCGATGGCCGAAGCGACAGTGGAAGCGTGGATGGACGATGCTGCCGAGGCGGTCGCGGTGGGCGCCGCGCTCGGGGAGCGCGTGGTGCTCGTCGGCACCTCGACCGGGGGCACGCTCGCTGTCTGGGCAGCGGCCCGCCCGGAAGCCGCCGGGCGCGTCGCGGCGCTTGCCGTCATCTCTCCGAACTTCCATCCGCGGGACAAGTGGTCGCGCATACTGCTCTGGCCGTGGGGTGGCCAGATCGCCCGTCTGATCATCGGTGCAGAGCGGTGCTTCGAACCGGAGAACGCGGAGCAGGAGCTGCACTGGACCGTATGCTACCCGACGTCGGCTTTGCTCCCGATGATGGCGCTGGTCGAGCACGTCCGCACGATGCCGCTCGACGGCGTGACGGTGCCGATCCTCGTCGCTTACTCCCGGGAGGACGCGGTGGTCGATTCGGAAGAGACCCGACTGGCGTTCGGGCGGTTTGGGAGCTCGCACAAGCAGCTCGTAGAGATCTCGGGGTCCGAGGACCCGGCGCGGCACGTGATCGCGGGAGATATCATGTCGCCCGGTACGACTGACGAGATAGCTCGATCGATTCTGGACTTCCTCCGCCTGATACCGAGCCTGCAGCGCCGATTCCCCGGCGACCCGGGGGGGTGATGCTGGTGGCCAACTCGGGCAGACGGTCGAACCAGGGCCGCGCCCGCTCGAGTTGGCCGGCCAGCCTGAGCAGCGAGGCCTCGTCCCCGAAACGGGCGGCGAAGTGCACGCCGATGGGGAGCCCGGCTTCGGTGCTGTAGAGCGGAACAGACATCGCGGGCTGCCCAGTGATGTTGTAGATGGGCGTCCAGGGTGTGAACTCGAAGGCCTCGTTGGCCATCTCGTCTAAGAGTCCGAGCGTCTTGATCAACTGACCCGACCCTACCCTACCCAGGATCTTCAACTGCGTCTGCTCCGCGGATGACGGTGCCAACTCCCCGATCTCCGGAGGCGGCGTCGCCAGGGTCGGCGTGAGTAGCGCGTCGTAGTCGACGAAGAAGCGCCCGACGTCGCGCCCGACGCGTTCCTGGACGCGAAGCGCCGTCGCGAATTCGCGGGCCGAGAGCGCGTTCGAGACCAAGCCGAGCGCCCAAGTGAGCGGCTCGAGCTGGGAGGGCTTCGGCTTCCGCCCCAGCACGATCTCGGCCTCGGCGAGGTCAGCACCCAATTCGGCCGCGACCATCACCATGAAGGCGCGGGCGAACGCAGGCCCGTCGACGGAAGGAGCGGCCGGAACGAGCTCGTGGCCTAGCTCCTCCAACAGCGCGACCGTCTGCTCGACCGCCGCGATACACTCGGCGTCCACCGAGGAACCTACCGTCGGCTCGGTCGTCCACGCGATGCGCAGACGTCCCGGATCGCGCCCGACCTCGGAAGAGAACGGACGCTCCGGTGGTGGAATCTCGTACGGGGCGCCCACGTCTGGGCCGTGGGTGGCGTCGAGCATCGCTGCGCTGTCCCGCACTGACCGGGTGAGCACGTGTTCGACGACCGCGCCCCTCCAGAGTTGTCCGTAGTCTGGTCCGGTAGGGGTACGGCCTCTAGTGGGCTTGAGGCCGAAGAGCCCGCAGCACGACGCGGGGATCCGGATCGAGCCACCTCCGTCACCGCCGCCCGCCATCGGGACGATTCCGGCGGCGACGGCGGCTGCCGAGCCGCCGCTCGAGCCGCCAGGAGTTCGTCCTGTATCCCATGGGTTCCGGCACGGGCCCCACAGCTCGGACTCCGTGTACGGCATCAGGCCCCACTCGGGAAGGTTGGTCTTGCCGGCGATAGTGACTCCGGTCTTGCGCACGCGGCTCGCGAGCTCCGTGTCGTGGTCGATCACGAAGTCCTTCAGTAAGCGGCTGCCCCCCGAGGTTGGGTGCCCCGCGTAGGAGCTTATCAGGTCCTTGGCCAGGAACGGCACTCCACCGAACACGCCGAAGACTTCCGCGCGCGCGGCCGCGTCTCGCGCGTCGTCCATCAGACGCACTACTGCGTTCAGCTTCGGATTCAGGGAGTCGATGCGCGCGAGTGCGATCTCCAGAAGCTCGGTCGCCGTGACGTCACCTGCGCGCACAATTTCGGCGAGCGCGGTCGCGTCATGTCGGAGGTACTCGTCGTGGGTCATCGCCGGGCGGTCGATTCCCTCAGGCCGGTGCCAAACCGATCGGGGTCTCACCGTTCGTCCACATGGTGTACCATCCTCCTGAGTTCATCCGCCCATCATCGTCACGGGGCCGACAAGATACGGGCAGCCTACTCCGAGCGCAGCACGGTGGCTGGGTCCGTACCGGATGCGCGTACCGCAGGGAGAAGCGACGCAAACGCCGAAACGGCCAGGAAGAGCAGCATCACCCCGGCGAGCGTCACCGGATCGTACGGGCTCACCTCGTACAGGATCGCGGAGGCGAGCTGCCCCAAAGCGAGCGCTGCCGCGAGGCCGAGCACGAGTCCCACGACAGTGAGGCGCATACCATCTCCCACTACGATGCCACGGATCTCTGCGGCCGTCGCGCCGAGCGCGATGCGCACTCCGAACTCACGTTCCCTCTGCGACACCGAATACGAGATGAGCCCATAGATGCCGAGCGTCGCGAGCAGCAGCGCTCCGGCTCCGAAGACGCTCAGGAAGAGCGAGCTGATGCTCCACTGGAGCTGGTTTTCCTGCACCACCCCGTTCATCGGGCGGACCCCATACGACAGGTTCGAATTCACGCCTTGCAGGGTCCCGCGTACGCCGGCGACCAAAGTGGATGGGTCTCCGCTGGTGCGTGATACCAGGAAGTACCTCCGTCCGCCCGCCTGTAACGTGGGTCGGTACATTTGTGGCCCCAGATCACCCAAAGTCAGGTCACCGTGCCGTACGTTCGAGACCACACCCACCACGGTGTAGCTCTGGGCCTCCGGCGGCTCGCCGGCGAGCAGCACTTGTCCGATGGGGCTCTCGTTCGGCCAAAGCCGGTTGACGAGAGCGCGGCTCACGATCACGACGGGCTGTGAGCTTTCGCCGTCCATCGTTCCGAAATCACGTCCTTCGAGCAGCTCGATGCCCATCGTTTCGAAGTAGTCGGGATGCGTGTAGTTCAAGACCGCCAGCGGCCACTCGTCCGCGGGAACGCTTACCATGGAGGGTCGAGCGATTTGGGACGTCATGCTCTCATGGTTGAGGGGGAGCCAAGAAACAGCCGATGCCGCCGCGACTCCGGGCGTGCTACGAAGCTGTTGCACCGCCTCGTCCACGAAAGCGAGGCGCTCTTCTCTGGACGGGTAGGCGTTCGTCGGCAGCAGGACTTCCGCCACCACGATACGATCCGCGTCGAACCCCAAATCGATGTCCTGCACGGATACGAAGCTCCTCACCATGAGGCCTGCCCCGGTGATCAGGACTACGGCGAAAGCCACCTGAGCTACGACGAGCAGCCGACGTCCCGTCGAGGTCGCGAGACCGCCGGAGCCCTTGGAGCCCTCCTTGAGTCCGATGGACAGATCGACCTTCGACGCCTTGAGCGCCGGGATCATCCCGAATATGACCGGTGTCGCGAAGGTCACCAGAAGCGAGAACGCGAGCACGGTCCCATCAATGGTGATGTCACCGATCCGGTAGAGGTCCTCGGGCAGAAGCGGGTTAAGTATGCTCGCGAACCAATACGAGAAGCCGATACCGAGCGCTCCGCCAAGTGCCGCCAGCACCAAGGACTCTGTGAGCAACTGCCGGATGATTCGACCACGCCGGGCCCCCATCGCTGCACGAATCGACACCTCTCGCTGTCGGCTGGAGCCACGTGCGAGCGTCAGGCTCGCGACATTCACGCAGGCGATCATGAGCACGAACGCCACTGCGCCCAGCAGCACCTTGAAGCTGATGCTCATGATATCCCACGCGAAGTTCAGCGCCTCGCGCAGCGGCTTCACGGTCACGCCCTCCATGCGGCCGTCGACGTCGGGATATTGCGCACCCAGCTCCCGCTGGATCTGCGAGAGCTCGGTCCGAGCCCGCTCTTGGGTCCAGCCTTCGTTCAGTCGGCCGATCAGCTGATAGGGGAGGCTCCCTCGATTCACTGAAGTGGACTCGACCTGTAGCGGCATCCACAGCTTCACGCCGCCGAACGGGAAGTTGAAGTTCTCGGGCATCACGCCGATCACGGTCCGCTGCACGCCATCCACGTTGATTGTGCGGCCAATGAGGTTGGGGTCACCCGCGTACCGGCGCTGCCAGAGCCCATGGTCCAGCACCACGACCTGGCTTCCGCCAGGGCGTCCTTCTTCGGAAAGGAAGGTGCGCCCCAGAGCCGCGGGCGCGCCAAGCACGTCGAACATGTTGGCGGTCACGTGGGAAGCCTGGACCTGCTCACTTCCTTCATCTCCCATGATGTTCGCTGAGCCGTAGCGGTACGCGCCGACGTCGGAGAAGGCCCGAGTGCGTGCCTTCCAGTCCTCGTACTGCGGATACGAGAAGCGGTCCATGTCCCACCCGGTGATCGGGTTCGCTTGGTTGACCTGAACCAGCTCGTCGGCCGACTCATACGGGAGTGGGCGGAAGAGATACGGGTTCATCAGGCTGAAGATGGTGGTGTTGGCGGCCACGCCGAACGCGAGCGTCAGAATCACGAGCCCGGCGTATCCCGGTGCCTTGAGCAGCGTGCGCAGCGCGTACTTGAGGTCTTGCCAGACTTCGTCCGCCAACATCGTTCTTCTCTCCACCGCCCCTCTCCTCGTTTGCATGTCTTCGCAGTACGCCTTGGTCTCATCCATGTCGCCGAACTGACGCAGTGCCTCGCGCTGCGCGTCGTCGCTTTCCCACCCCGTCTCCACCAGCTCCTCGACGCACAGCTCCACGTGGTGCTCGAGCTCATCGTCCACAGATGCTCGTGCATCGGTTCGGGACGACCGGTCCAGCCGGAACGCCCGCTTGAAGTGGCCGGCCACGGTCAGCTCTCCTGGCTCACTGGCTCTAGCACCTTGAAGACAGCCGCCGCGTACGACCGCCAGAAACTCACCTCGTGTTCGAGGTGGCGGTCACCGGCGGTCGTGAGCTCGTAGTACTTCGCGCGCCGACCCTTCTCGGAGATGCCCCACTCGGCCTCGATCCATGCGGCCTTCTCCAGCCGATGCAGCGCCTGGTACAACGCCGCGTCCTGGAGCTCGAGCGCTCCGTCCGAGCGCGCGCGGATCGATCGAGAGATTGCGAAGCCGTGCAAGGCGCCGTGTGTGAGCGTCTGCAGAATGACCAGATCGACCGTGCCGGGCAGAAGCCCTCGCGCCTGGTGCCCCATCTGAAACCGTCCGTCAGAGTGTTGGCCTCACTAAGTGAGGGTAAGTTATCGAGACTCTACGGGGCGGCGCCGAGAGGAGTTTCAGTGCTCGTCGCTCAGCGCTCGGATCAGGGAGCTGCGGGAAGGCGGCAGAACGCAGCCACCACGGGCCACGCCACGAGCATGCCTCCGCTCTCGAGGACCTCGTCGCGCAGGCGACCCTCGAGCGCGTCCACGTCAGCGACCGTGAAGCCACCCAGGCCCTGGCGCTCTGCCTCGGGCAGCATACTGCGAACGCTGTGGGCGATGTATTCGTAGTAGGGGCTTTCAGGGCCTCCCTCCAGGCGCGCCTCGAGCCGCGCGATCGGCTCGGGCAGCCCGGCGTCACGGAAGAGCTGCTTGAGACGGCCGCCCGCGTGTAAGTCCGCGCCCGCTCCTGCGACGACCGCGCTCTTCCACCGCACGATCTCGTCGTAGAGCGGCGAAGAGGGGAATGAGTGGGGGCCGCTGAGCAGCGCGTCCATGTACGACTCGAGCATGCAGACGACCCCGCCCGCTCGGACCGAGCGCACGACGGACGCGAGCACCCGAGCGGGATCGGGCTGATGCATGAGAATGAAGCGACCCACTACAGCGTCGAAGTCGGCGGGTCTGTGGAACTCGTCGATCTCGCTCACAGCGAAGTCGACGTTCGTGAGCCCACCCTTCCGTGCCCACGCCCGAGCTGCTTCGACTGCCTTTCCTCCGCGATCGATGCCCAGGACCGATCCGGACTCCCCCACCACTGTAGCGACCGCGCGTGAGACGTCTCCCGTCCCGCATCCGATGTCGAGAACTCGCATGCCGGGCTCGATGCCGGCATCCCGGAAGGCGCGCAGCGTGGCCTCACGATACAGCTCACCCTGGATGTCGAGCCGTCTCAGTTCGTGCTCGGTGTGACCGAGCAGGTAGTGAGCACCGCCTTGCCCGGCGTCGCACGTCACAGATCGAGCTCCCACCACTGGGCGACATGCGTCGCGCCCCACACGAGTCGCCGACCGACGCCTAGGCCCCGGGCCGAGAGTTCCACGATGAGCATGCGGAGCGTGACGGGCGCGTCGTTTTTTGCGGAATGGCTCACGGGCGGTAATCTGACAGCCCTGAGCCGATTATCCAGGAGTCGAGACGATGCGATCGAGCGTGACATCGACCCCCGCCTACAACCTCATCAAGCGTGCACTGAGAGGCTTTCAGCGACGGTCGGGCGGTTGAGCCGCAAGAAGGCCCTGGGGCTGTGGACCTGCCTCGCGCTGGTCGTTGGCAACATGGTGGGCGCGGGTGCGTATCTCGTGCCTTCCACATTGGGCCGGTATGGTGCGATATCCCTGGTCGGCTGGCTCGTCACTGCAGGCGGGGCTGTGTGTCTCGCCGCGGTCTTCGCCCGCATGTCGCGCATCATGCCCGCGGAGGGTGGGCCATATGCGTACACCAGGGAGGCGTTCGGAGACTTCCCGGCGTTCCTGGTCGCGTGGGGATACTGGGTCTCGGTGTGGATCGGCAATGCGGCGATCGCGACGGCGTTCACAAGCTATCTGACGCCTTTCTTCCCGGCGATCGAGGACTCTCCCGTGGTCATGGCTTCGGTCGCGCTGGGCGCGATTTGGCTACTTACCGCGCTCAACGTCTGGGGTCTTCGGGAGGCGGCCATCGTTCAGACCGTGACCACGGTGCTCAAGGTCATACCGCTGGTGGTGTTCGCGACGCTCGGCCTGTTCTGGGTAGATACCGCGAACTTCACGCCGTTCAATGCGAGTGGTGAGTCGCACCTGTCGGCCGTAATGGCTACGGCGGTACTCACGCTTTGGGGTCTCATGGGGCTCGAGTCGGCTACGATTCCCGCGGACGAAGTGGAGGATCCCGCGCGTACGATTCCGCTCGTCACGGTGTGGGGAACGGTAGCCACTGCGGTCATCTACGTCGCGAGCACCGTAGCCGTGATGGGCGTACTCCCCATGAGCGAGCTCGCCGAGTCGTCGGCTCCGTTTGCGGACGCGGCGGGTCGCATGTGGGGGAGCGGTGCGGGCAAGCTTGTCGCCGCCGCCGCGGCACTCGCGGGCTTCGGGGTTCTCAACGGTTGGGTGCTCATGCAGGGTCAGATGCCGCTCGCTCCGTCTCGCGACGGCCTCTTCCCGGGGAGCTTCGGTCGGCTGAACCAGCACGGTACTCCGGGCTTCACACTGCTACTCTCTTCGTTCCTGTGCACGGTCCTGGTCATCGCCAACTTCACGCGGGGGCTCGTCGGGCTCTTCACCTTTGCGCTCGTGCTGGCGACGGTGACCGTGTTGCTCTCGTACGTGCTCACGCCGCTGGCTCACATCGTGCTGATCTGTCGTGATCCGGGCCGCTGGGGCGGACGGGGCGCGAGCCTGGCGGTGGTCGTGTCCGCGCTCGCCGCGGCGTACTCCGTGTTCGCGATCGCGGGTGCTCAGATGCGGGAGATCTTGCTGGGGGCGCTACTCTTCACGGCAGGCGTCCCATTCTATCTCTGGAGTACGCGGAAGCGTGCCGGCCCAGACGCTCACTGATGTATCAGTCCGAAGTGGCCCCGCTTCAGCGCGTTCTCATGAAACACCCCCGAGACGCGTTCGTCAGCGCCGAGCGGATTACGGAGCAGTGGCAGGCGTTGGGTTACTCGGGTCCGCCGGACTACGATGAAGCGTGCCGGGAAGCCGACGCGCTCGCGGTGCTGCTCGAGCGTCTGGGGGCGATGGTCGATTGGATGCCGGCGAACGACATCGGCCTGGACTCGATCTACACGCGCGACGCATCGCTGGTGAGTAACGCCGGCGCGATCTTGGCTCGCATGGGGAAGGGCCCTCGATCCGCCGAACCGGGAGCGGTCGGGCGCGAATACCCCGCGTTGGGTATGCACGTGCTCGGCTCGATCGAGGAGCCGGGGACGCTCGAGGGCGGCGACGCGACCTGGCTCGACACCGACACGCTCGCTGTGGGGCGGGGCTACCGGACGAACGCCGAAGGGGTCGAGCAGTTGCGGGCGCTGCTCGGGGAGGACGTCGATGTGATCGAGGTGCAGCTACCGCACTGGAAGGGGAGCGGCGACGTATTTCATCTGATGTCGATGCTGAGCCCACTCGCCGAAGATCTGCTGCTCGTCTACTCGCCGTTGCTCCCGGTGCCGTTCCGCGACGGTCTGCTCTCCCGGGGCTTTGAGCTCGTGGAAGTGCCCGATCACGAGTTCGAGATGGGATGCAATGTGCTTGCTGCGGCGCCCCGGGTCGCGGTGGCGCTCGAAGGATTCCCCGACACTCTCCGCCGCATGGAAGCCGCCGGAGTGGAGGTGCACACGTACTCCGGAGCGGAGATGAGCGCCAAGGGACATGGCGGCCCGACGTGCCTGACGCGGACGCTGGAGCGCGCGCCGGCGTAGGGTGCGGATGGGGGCTGGCGGCCCATGACGCTCACCTCGCCAGCTGCTCGCCCAGTCCAAACGTGAAGAGGACGTTCCCGGCAGCGATGGTCACGTATTGCTTGCCGTCAACCATGTAGCTCATGGGCGCCGAATGAACTCGAGAGCCGAGGTTGAAATGCCACCGCTCCTCTCCGGTTAGCGCGTCCAACGCGAAAAAGTAGCCGTCGGGCGTGCCGCTGAAGACGAGATCGCCCGCAGTCGAGAGCACACCCGCGCTGGATCTCGGCTGGATGGGGTACTCCCACTCCACATCGCCGGTTTGCGGCGAGATAGCCCTGATCGCGCTCGCGTACTTGTCGGCCGGTAGCGGCGTCTCGCCTCCGCCACCCGTGTAGCGCTCGCCCTCAATGTACTCCTCGTCGCGGATGAAGTATGTCGTCTCACCGTCGTATGCGTTGACGTATAGCAGATCCGTGCGAGGACTGTAGCTCGGCGACCACCAGTTCGAGCCCCCTCCGATCGACGGCGAGACGGTCGTCCCCTCCAGGCTCGGAAACGTGTTCGGTAGCCGGATCGGGTGTCCTTTCTTATCGAGACCCTCGGCCCAGGTCTGCCTCGCATACGGCTTACCGTGAAGGAACTCGCCGGTCTCACGGTCGAGCACATAGAAGAAGGCGTTTCGGTTCGGCCAGAGAATCAGCTTGCGATCGCGACCGTCGATGCGGGAATCGGCCAGAATCGGAATCTGTGTGGCGTCCCAGTCGTGGACGTCGTGCGGAGTGAACTGGAAGTACCACTTCAGCTCGCCGGTGTCCGGATCGATCGCCAGCACCGCATCCGAGTACAGGTTGTCCCCCAGCCTGACGTCCCCGTTCCAGTCGGGTCCTGGATTGCCCGTTCCCCAATAGACGAGGTTGAGCTCGGGATCGTACGACCCGGTCATCCAGGTCGCCGAGCCTCCGGTGCGCCAGGAGTCGCCCGCCCACGTCTCGTTGCCAGGCTCTCCCGGACCCGGAATCGTGTAGAGTCTCCAGGCACGCTCGCCGGTCTTCGCGTCGTATGCGTCGACGAACCCGCGGATTCCGAATTCTCCGCCCGCGATCCCTGTTATGACCTTGTCTCCGACGACGAGCGGGGCGGCAGTCTTGCTGTAGCCAGCCATCTCATCGGCGACTTCCGCGTCCCAAAGCAAGTTGCCCGTTCTCGCGTCGAGCGCGACGAGGTGGGCATCCAGCGTGCTCATGAACAGCCGGTTTCCGAGGACGGCGACGCCTCGGTTGTTCCGGCCGCAACAGTAATTCAGGTCTTCGGGCATCTCGTGCTCATAGCGCCAGTACCGAGTCCCTGTTCTGGCATCGAGCGCGATGACGGTGGCCGGCGCTTCGGTCACATACATCACGCCGTCGACGACGAGCGGTGTCGTCTCGGATCGGTCGAGCACGCGCAACTGGTGGACCCACTGCATCTGCAGTTGGTCCACGTTTTGAATGTGGACCTGGTCCAACCCAGAGTACCGTTGACTCGAGTAGTTGCCCGAGTACATGAGCCAGTTGTGGGGCTCCGCGTCCGCGTTCCGCAAGCGTTCGGATGTCACGGGGCTGAAGGAAGGTGCAGCCGCGATCGTAGACGCCGGACGCGGGTCTTCGCCCGGCCCCTGAACGGCCGATGCCGGGTCCGCGAACAGCACCAGACTCAAGAGCGCGTACCATTTCGTCATGTCGCTCCCCCTCTCCTTCATTGCGGCGATCACCCTTCACCTCTCGTCAACCCATATAGATACGCGACGACGTCCACCAATTCATCGTCGGAGAACATTTCCGCGTAGGAGGGCATCGACGAGGTCTCGATACGCTCGCTCTCACGGAGATCTCGCTTCCGGAACGACCACAGTTTGTTGTCCTCATCGAGAATCCTGACCGAGTACGTGCCCTCGTTCATCCTCAAGCCAGCGACACTCGTGCCGTCGCGATGGATGACCCGCATCCTCCACCAGCGCGGCCGCACACGCTCATCGGGCTCGACCAGGTCGGACAGAAGGTCATCCGGTGAGCGGCGATCGCCGATCGTCGAGAGGTCCGGGCCTCTCAGACCGCCTGCACCGTCGATCATGTGGCAGCTGGTGCAGTCGCCTTCGTCTCGGTACAGCCGCTCACCCTTCGAAGGGTCACCAGGCACTTCCACGCGAGGCCCTCCGCTCAGTGAGCGGAGATACGTGACGAGTTGCCAGACGTCCTGATCGGAGCGTGCTCGGCGGAACGCCATCATCTCGGTGTTCGGGACGCCCCGTGAGATCACGCTGAAGAGGCCTGTATCGGTACTCGCGTGCCGAAACCGGCCCGTCGTCAGGTCGGGGCCGGTCTCACCCCCTGCCGCGCTGAGTCCGTGGCAGCGAGAGCAGTGTCTTTCGAAAAGCCCCCGGCCGGCTCGCACGTCGAGGCCCGCGGTGTACGGGTTGGCGTCATGCTGCGCATGAAGGCTGTTTGCCGTGCCGCCTGTCAACGCGGCGACGAGCATCCCAGTGATTCCGAGATGCAGAGACTTACGGAGCATAACCGTCCTCCTTGGGCAACCGGCCAAAGGGCAGGGTACGTCGAGCCGAAGCGGCGGGCAACGAGGGCGACCGGTGCGGCGTAGCGTCCGAAGCCTGAACTGCGGTGTTGGCGCATGGCTCTGGGCTTCACCACATCAGGGTGATGATGCGCCCCCGATCCGGAGTCGCCACCAATGAAGTATCCGAAGCGAAGTCGGTACAAGTACACGAAGGCTCGCCCGGGTTCTTCCCAACTACGCATCCCACTACCGCTCATCGTGAACGCACCGGTCGTTGGACAGTGACATCGAGGTGCGAAGCGCGCGCGGGCCGTCTCCGATTGCTCATGATCGAGAGTACGCGGTAGGTTGTATATCGATCAATCCGGAGAATTCCGAGACGAGCTGACACGCGGCCCGACGGATAGGCATCACGGATAGGATCATGAGGGGCATGGCGTCCGCTACCCGCCCCGATCAGCAGTTGAGCAGCCCGAAGACGAAGAGGCGTTCACGTCTCGGAGCGCGTGCCCTTTTCGTTCGCGTCAACGCTGGGACGGAGTATGCAGCCAGGGAAACATTTCAACTTCGACACCGAGAGCAGCGAACCTCTCCCGACCGTGGTTCGAACAGCCATCATTCTCGCCGCCGGCATGGGAGTTCGCCTGAAAGATCGGGGCGAACTGACGCCCAAGGGGTGCATGTGCCTAGGGGAAAAATCGATCGTCGAGGAGTCCGTTTTGCGGCTGTTGGCGGTGGGTATCGAACGGATTGTGATCGTCACGGGGCACCACGCGGAACAGTATGAGCCCTTGCAGGACCGGTATCACCAGACGGTTCTATTAGTCCACAACCCGCACTTTGCGGATTCGGGCAGCATGTATTCGCTGTACTGTGCCCGTCACTGCGTTGACGAAGCCTTCCTGCTGCTGGAGTCTGACCTCGTTTATGAACCCCGGGCTCTCACCACATGCCTGGAAAATCCCAGCGAGAACGTCGTATTGCTGGCGGGCTTTTCCAAGACCAGCGACGAGTGCTTAGTTGAGACGCGAAATGGCCGCTTGGTGGCGATCTCCAAGAACCGGGAAAGCCTGGGAACTGAGGTGCGGGGCGAGATGGTCGGCATCTGCAAGATCTCCCCGTCGCTGTTTTCTGCGATGCTCGAAATGGCTGAGCAACGCTTCGGTACGACCCGCCACGTAGACTACGAGACTGATTGTCTCGTTGCGGCGGCGTGGGGCGTGCCCATATCGTGCCCTGTCGTTGAAGATCTGGTGTGGTGCGAGATTGACGATGAAACGCATCTCGCCCGCGCACGCGACGAGATTTATCCAGTCGTTCAGAGAACGGACTTGAACAGGGAGTTGCGGGACAGCCAGCGACTCCGAAGCAATCTCGGCAAGTTCAAAACGGTCGGATTCTTCGACGAGCGGGAGCTGATCATCCGCCACATTCATGATTTGGAGCAATGCGCACCAGAACTCGAGCGACAGGGATACACCGTTCAGCGCGATGTCTCAGACGGCAAGAGAGTGGGATGCCGCATCTTCCGGGAAGACAGCCTGAGGGTGCCCAGCAAATCCCGCCTGCGGTTCCCCTGGATCGGAATCTGGGAGCACGAAGTCGGGGAGGACGGACTGATTGCGCTCCCGCCCGAAGATGTACGATACAGGCCGGAGGATTTTCTACCCCTTGAGCAAACGGACTTTCTGGGTGTCTCTGTCGGAGTTCCGCACAATCCGACGGCAGTCCTGAACACGTATTTTGGGTCCAGTGATTGGATGGAAGTCTGTCAACTGCCTTACCGGGACCATCGCAACGGAGGTGACCTCACCGGCTTTCCCGACGACAAGTTCAAGGTGCGGGGATCTTCCTCGGATCGGTCATCGGTTGCTCTCCTAGTCGATTCTTTGTGACCGTCACCGAGCCCCAGGCCTCGCCACGTGCTCCCATCAAGCTCGCGTGGTCAGCACCCGGGTCTGAGTGAACTGCTTGTGTCCGTCGGGCGACTTGTGGAAGCCGAACCCCGATTGGCGTGCGCCCACCCACGGGGTGCCGACGGCGCCTCCCGGCGCGCTGTTGACGCCGATCATGCCTGCGGTAAGGCGCCGCGCAACCGCAGTCGCATTCGCTTCGTCCTGCCCGAACACGACGGCACCGAGCCCGAAATGAGTGTCGTTCGCCTTGTCGATTGCTTCATCGATGGAGGCGACGCGTGTCACGCACGCCACCGGGCCGAAAGTCTCGACGCTCGCGATATCCATGTCCTCGGTGACACCCGCCAGCACGGTCGGCACGATGAAATTGTCCCGATGGCCCTTCCCCCCGGCGAGCACGGTGGCGCCCGCTTCCACCGCGGCGTCAACCTGTGCGAGCACGTGGTCGCGCTGGCCGGCGTTGACCATCGGCCCGACGTCGGGGTTCTCCATGCCGTCGCCCTGGGTCATCGTCGCCGCAAAGTCCGACAGCGCGGACTCGAACTCGTCGGCGATCGAGTCGAGCACGAAGATGCGCTCGGTGGAAACGCAAACCTGGCCGGCGTTCCCGAACGAGTTCCGCGCCGCGAACTTGGCCGCCCTCGCGATATCGGCGTCCTCGAGCACGATCATCGGATCCTTGCCGCCCAGCTCGAGCACGACGCGCTTCAGCGTACCGCTCGACTCGCGCAGGATGTGTTTGCCGACCTCGCGGGAGCCGGTGAACGCGATCATGTCCACGTCCGACCGCACGATGGCCTTGCCCTGGTCGTCGGCGCCGTGCACGACAATGAGCACGTCCTCGGGCAGCACCTCGTTGAGCACGTCCGCGTACGCCTGACCGCAGAGAGGCGTTTCTTCGGACGGCTTGAACACCACCGTATTCCCGGCCGCCAGCGCGGGTAGCACCATCCACGCGGGCATCGACATCGGGAAGTTCCACGGCGTGATCGCTCCGACGACCCCGAGCGCATCGTGATACACCGTCGAACGAAGACGCTTGTCCTCGACGACCTCGGGTTGCAGCGCGGCCGCGATCTCGTCGAGCTCGTGGTCGATGTAGGCCAGAGACTTGGCCTCGCCGATGCCTTCCTTGAGCGGCTTGCCCATCTCCTTCGTCATGAGTTCGCCGTGCGCTTCCGCGCGTTCCGCGAAGATCTCCTTGCTCTTGCGAAGGAGCTCCGCACGCCCTTCCAGGCCAAGCGCTTCCCAGGCAGGTTGAGCGGCTCGGGCTCGTGCGACAACGGCCGGGATGTCGGAAGCCGGGGTCACCGGGACCTCACCGACGACTTCCCCGGTGGCGGGGTTGTAGGACTTCAGCGTTTCCATGCTCATCTCACGAAAGTAGTGTGGGTGGTGGCGGCGGCGATCTAATACCCGGATGATTGTCGCGGATCCCCCGGGTCAGCAAGGAGGAGACTAATGCGGGGACGATCGATCGATGGACCTCGAAGCATGTTGAAGGAGGCGGATGGATGAAGCTGGACCTGGAGGTCGGACAGACCGCGTCACGGACGCTCACCGTGACGAGCGAGCACGTGCGCCTTTACACCGAGATCAGCGGCGACAGGAATCCTCTGCACTACGATGAGGCGTTCGTGGCGGGCACCAAATTCGGCCGGCTCGTCGTGCAGGGTGGCATCACCACGGGGGTGTTATACGCGCTCGTGGCCCAGGACATGCCCGGTCCGGGCACGGTCTTCCTCAGTCAGGATTGGAAGTTTACCGCTCCCGTCTTTATCGGGGACACGATCACGGGCTCTGCTGAGGTTCTCAGCGTTCATGACAGCAAGCCTGTGTGTCGCCTACGCGTCGAGGTCAAGCGTGAGGAGGGTGAAACCGTGCTCGAGGGGGAGGCGTGGTGCTATCGCTTCAATTCGACTGCGGGGGCCAGCCCAGAACCGCGAGGGGAGACATAGATATGAGCGGTCCGCATGGGTGTTGATTCGGCAGGATGTGCGGGGTCGTTGGGGATTGGCTATCGTGCCGCATGAGCGAGAGAATCCTGGTCACCGGGGCGACCGGCATCGTCGGCAGAGAACTGGTTCGGCTGCTCGTGGCAGTGGGCTCCGAGATAAGAGCGGCAACGCGTAGCCCCGAACGGGCGGAAAGCCTGTTCGGCTCCGACGTCGAAGTGGTCGAGCTCGACTACCGGCGGACGTCGACCTTCGACGCGGCGGTCGAGTGGGCCGACCGCCTCTTCCTGCAGGCTCCGCCCTTCGATCCGGACGCGCATGAGACGCTCGTCCCGCTGCTCGACTGGGCGGTGCAGGCCGGGACCGGCCAGGTCGTCATGATGACCGCCATGGGAGTCGAAGTTCGCGACGACCTGCCGATCCGCCGCCTTGAGAAGCACGTCGAATCCCTCGGCGTCGCGTTCACCTTGTTGCGCCCGAACTTCTACATGCAGCACTTCACGGGAGGCTTTCTCGGGGAGCGGATTCGCCGGACGGGAGCCTTTTCGATGCCCGTGGAGGACGCTCGGGTGAGCATCGTCGATGGGGACGACGTCGCCGGGGTCGCGGCGGCGTGCCTCACGTCCGACGAGCACGACGGCAAGGCGTTCACGCTCACGGGACCCGAGGCGCTCACACACCAGGAGATCGCGAAGACGATCAGCGACGTGATCGGTCGGTCCGTGGCGTTCGAGAGCGTGTCCGACGAAGAGATGCTGAGCCGGTTGACCGGCTCTGCGTGGCGGCCGGAGATCGCAGGCGTAGTCATCGCGCTCTACCAGTCCGTGCGAGGGGGCGTCCGTGCTCCGGTGACCGGAGATGTGGAACAGGTGCTCGGCCGAGCACCTACGGCGTTCTCGGACTTCGTCGCACAGAACGCCGAGTCCTGGCTCTAGCGTCTGGGTCAGGACACCTCTTAGCAACCTCTTAGCACGGGCCGCTAGGGCTAGCGCCCCCCTCCGTCCGATCGGTGCCAGTCCGATGGCGCCGAAGCCGGCCCGTACCTGAGGTCGATGCCAGGGACCGGCGTGAGACCGAGCGTCACGACGCGGTGGCCGAACACCGATGCGAGGATGCCCCATCGGCTCCCGTGCTCGAGCTCCAGGGCGCGCATCTCCATCATCACGGCGAGGTGCGCCACGTCGGGTGGCGTGGGCACGTCGCGCTGGAGCGACGCGCAGTACGTCTGCACCGACGCCCAGCTACACCCGTGTCCGGCCCCGAGCACGTGCATGAGCTCGTGGATCACGAGTTGGCGATCAGCGAACAGCTCGTTGTTCTCGAGTCGGACGATTCCGTAGGTGATGTCCGCGCTCACCACCGAGATGCTGCGCACGTTGGTTCCTGACCACGTCGTCGCGTCCGCGCTCAGCCCGTACGTGCGCACGTCCGCGCGGTTGATCACTCCGACGCCACGAAGCGCGACCGACGTGTCCAACTGCACGATGATCGCGTCCGCCGGCCTGCGCGCACCGCCTAGGATGCGCACGTCCTCGAGGAGTGCTGGCGCGAAGGCGTCCCACCCGAGCGCGGCCTCCATCACCTCCACGTGCTCCCAGAACGCGACGGAGTCCGCTGCGGTGATGTCCGCATCCGAGCCAGGTCGGTCGAGCGCGACCGGGATCGGAAAAGCGTCCTGCGGCCATCCCCTGAACTCTGCTGCCCATACGGCGTTGTCGGTGACCGTTTGAAGAAACCCGTCTTGGGAGAACGGAAAGTAGAATCCCCAGAACGAGGGCATGACGCGCCCGTCGGCGGCTAGCTCCGGGTCGATGGGGACTTCCACGCCTGCGTAGTCTCCAGATTCTGCGGTCCACGTTTTCGGTGCGAGCACCACGGTTCCGCGGCCTCCGCCGACATCGCCGGGAGAGAGCAAGATCCAACCCGGATGCATGGGCTCGGACGGACCGGGCTCGATCGTGAGCGTCCCGAAGCCCGATACGGGGTCGATGATCTCTACGTCGAAGGTTCCGTCCGGCTGGACTCCGGCGGTGACGTCTTGCGACCCCCAAACCACGCGCGCGATCACGTCGCCGAAACTCGTCTCGGCGGACGTGACCACCTGTCCGTGTAGGGTTCCGAACGCAAGGACTACGTCCTGCGGCCCGGGCGCTTCGTCCCCGCACGCCGCCACCACGATCACCGATAGCAGCACGGCGAAAGGCGGTCTCTTGAGCGCGAGATGAGGGTTCATGGGTCTCGGCGTTGGCGATGCTGGAACGTGATAGTGTTACGTTGGGCGTCTGCGCAGCTTTCTTCTCTGGTCACCGGCGGGGCGGGGCCGCTATTCTGGGCGTCCGCTTCCGACGTTGCGCCGCCTCGACTGGGCGTCGGGCAGTACCTACCAAGGGTGATCTGATGAACGCAAGGTTCCCGCTGGCGATTCTGGCTGTTCTCGCTCTGGTCGTACCGCTCGCCGCCCAGGTGAACGACGAGGCCTCAGATGCCGATCGTCTCCAATATCTGGACGTATTCGAGATGGAGGTCGCAGCCGATCCCAGGATCTCGCCTGACGGCTCGCGCATCGTCTACGTGCGCCGTGGCTTCGATATCATGACCGATGGGAGCCGTACGGCCCTTTGGATGATCAACTCCGACGGGACCGATCACCGGGCGCTCACGGACGGAACGAACGGGGTCGGCTCCCCGCGTTGGTCCCCGGACGGAAACCGTTTGCTGTACGTAAGGTCCGAAGACGGCTCTGCTCAGGTCTTCCTGCGTTGGATGGACTCGGGACAGACGGCCGAGCTCACGAACGTCACCGAGTCTCCGGGCAGTATCACATGGTCGCCGGACGGCGACTGGATCGCGATGACGATGTTCGTGCCGGAGTCCACGCCGCCCTTCGCCAAGATGCCGCCTAAGCCGGACGGTGCGGAGTGGACCACTCCTCCGATCGTCATCAACAAGTTGCGGTACCGCTCTGACGGCCGCGGTTACCTCGAGGACGGCTACACGCACATCTTCGTGATGCCGGCCGAGGGGGGCACTCCGCGGCAACTCACGAGCGGTCCGTACAATCACGGAGGTGGCCTCTCGTGGTCGCCGGATTCGCGCTCGATCGTCTTCAGCGCCAACCGCGGCGACCCCGACTTCGATGTGCGCAACAGTGAGGTCTTCGAGATCTCGGTCGCGACGGGCGAACTGACGCAGCTGACGGACCGATTCGGGCCCGACGGCAATGCGGTTCTCTCGCCCGACGGTTCGTTGATCGCCTATACGGGCTTCGACGACGAGTACCAGGGCTATCAGATCACACAGCTGTACATCATGAACCGCGACGGCTCTGGCAGCCGCAGGGTGAGCGACCTCGATCGTGGCTTTGGCGGCTTGAACTGGGCTTCGGACGGGCGAGGCCTCTACTTCCAGTACGACGACCAGGGCATGACAAAAGTCGCGTACGTCTCGCTCGAGGGTGAGGTCGAAGACCTCGCCGAGGACTTGGGTGGAGTTGGGCTCGGGCGGCCCTACGGTGGTGGCTCCTACACCGTCGCGAGCAACGGGCGCTTCGCCTTCACGCACACTTCGCCGTCGCACCCGGCGGACGTAGCGGTCGGCCAGCGGGGCCGTGACGCCCAACGCATCACGATGCTCAACGAAGACCTGTTCGGTCATAAGAAGCTCGCCCAGATAGAGGAGCTCTGGTGGGAGTCCTCGTACGACGGTCGCCCGATACACGGCTGGATCGCGACGCCGCCGGATTTCGATCCGTCGCGGAAGTACCCGCTCATGCTGGAGATCCACGGTGGGCCGTTCTCGAACTACGGCCCGCGCTTCTCTCCCGAGGTGCAGTTCTACGCGGCGGCGGGCTACGTCGTGCTGTACACCAACCCGCGTGGCAGCACGAGCTATGGGGAAGAGTTCGGCAACCTCATCCACCACGCGTATCCAGGATACGACTACGACGACCTGATGTCGGGCGTCGACGCGGTCATCGACCGCGGCTACATCGACGAGGACAACCTGATGGTCACCGGCGGATCGGGTGGCGGCGTGCTCACCGCTTGGATCGTCGGCAAGACCGACCGCTTCCGCGCCGCCGTGGTACAAAAGCCTGTCATCAACTGGATCAGCTTCTCGCTCACGTCGGACGGCTACTCCTCGTACTACCAGTACTGGCTGCCAGGGCCGGTCTGGGAGGATGGCAACCTCGAGCACTACTGGGCACGCTCTCCCCTCTCGCTCGTCGGGAACGTCGAGACGCCCACCATGCTCATCACGGGCGAGCGGGATCTGCGTACTCCGATGGCCGAGTCCGAGCAGTTCTACCAGGCGCTGCAGATCCGAAAGATCCCGACCCAGCTGGTCCGCGTACAGGACTCGTTCCACGGCATCGCGAACAGCGCTCCGTCGAACCTGATCGCGAAGATCGCGAACGTGCTCGAGTGGTTCGAGCGTTACAGGCAGACGGAACGGGTCGTCAGTGACAGGTAAGGGCGTGGAGGCATGACGTCCCGGGACCAAGGCTATCGTAGCACCGGCGCCGGCAAGGTCGACCAGTTCGAGTCGGTCTTCCGTGCGGCCGCCAAGGTCCGCTTCTCGTACTCGGCCGTCAAAGTGGAGTCCGTCCTGGTCGTAAGCGACCGAGACGAGCGTGGCGCCGCGGCGTTCGGTGACCAAGTTCAGTCGCTGCTCACGGTGCTCGAGCGGGGGGAGAACATCCGCTGGCGCGTAGCGCACGGGGGTGAGTACGACTCGGTGCCGGCGTTGCTCGAGCTGGTCGAGGCAGAGCGTCCGGGCCTGATCTGTACGTACCGCCACCTCCACAGCGATTCGTGGCGGTGGCCGTACACTCTCGGCGAATACATCGACGTGCTCACACAGGTCACGACGACTCCCATCATGGTGCTGCCCCATCCGGAGCGACAACCGGAACGCCCCGTGCGGCACACGAAGGTGGTGATGGCGATGACGGATCACCTGGTCGGTGATCACAAGCTGGTGAACTGGGCCGCGCGCCTCACGGACGAGGGCGGTCGGCTCGTCCTCGCCAACGTGGAGGATGACGCTGCGCTCGATCGCTTCATCGAGACGATTGGGAGGATTCCGAGCATCGACACGGACCACGCCAGAGACGCGATCGAGGATCGTCTCGAGCGCGACGTGCGCGCCTACATGGAGAGCTGCGCGGACGAGATCGTTCGCGCTGCACTGCCCATCGCCGTCGAGTCGGTGGTCGCCCACGGACACCACCTGACCGAGTACAGCCGACTGGTCGAGCAGCACGAGGCCGACCTGCTCGTCATGCACACGAAGGACGAGGACCAACTCGCCATGCACGGGCTCGCGTACCCGCTCGCGATCGAAGTACGCTCCGTCCCGTTGCTGCTGCTGTGATGGAATCTTCCG
Source organism: Gemmatimonadota bacterium (assembly GCA_022560615.1). Lineage (NCBI taxonomy): Bacteria > Pseudomonadati > Gemmatimonadota > Gemmatimonadota bacterium. The sequence goes on along the minus strand of JADFSR010000008.1, from coordinate 71,091 downwards.
TCCCGATGGGCATCACGTTGCTCTTCGCCGGCATCCTCGTCGCGCTCATCGTCAGCCTCGCGCTCGAAGAGAAGCTACACGCGAAGAAGTCCCTCATCGTGGGGCTCTACGCGACCGTGGCGCTCCTTCTCGGTGCGGTTCTGCTGCCGCTCCCGTACAGCCCGTACCTCATCGGCGGGCACGAGATGAACATGCCCGTCTACATCCCGGCGATCGACTGGGGTGTGATCACGATCATCTTCGGGGCGAGCCTCTTCGTAGACGTCACCTCGCGCTCCGGGCTCTTTACCTGGATCGCGATCCGGCTCACGAAGGCGTCGGGCGGCGACCCGGTGCGACTTCTCTGGCTCTATGGGCTCATGACCGTCGTGTTCAGCGCGGTCCTGAACAACGTGACCGCGATGATCATCGTCGGGTCGCTCACGGCAGTGTCACTGGACAAGCTCCGGCGGAACGACAAGCTGCTCGGGTTCCTGCTCGTGGAGGGCCTGCTCACCAACATCGGTGGTTTGCTCACGCTGATCAGTTCGGTGCCGAACATCATCGTGGGCACCGCCGCCAACATCAGCTTCATGGCGTTCTTCTACCGCGCGAGCCCCTTCGTTCTCGTCACGACCATCGCGACGCTCCTACTGGGTGCCAAGCTCTTCGACATCGTGGGTCTAGCGGACGAGGACGCTCGAGCGGAGGCGCGCAGCCTCGTAGCGAGCTTCGACGAGAACGACGGAATCGAGAGCCGAGGGTTCTTCTGGTTCGCGGCGGGCATGCTCGTGCTCTTCATTGTTGCGATCGCGACGACCTCTGTAATGCCCTACGTCTCCGACCTCGGTATGGGCTTCGTGGCGATGGCGTTCGCGGCGGTCATGCTGGTACGATACAAGTCCGAGGTCGACCAGTTCTACCGGTCCGTCGACTGGGACTTGCTCGGCTTCTTCGCTGCGCTCTTCGTGGTGATCAACGTCATGGAGCATGCGCAGGTGCTCGCGCTGATCGGGCAGGGCGTGGAGCGGATCGTGGACCTCGGGCCGACACTCGGTACCGGGGCGGTGATGCTGGCGACGGCTGCGTTCAGCTCGGTGACCGACAACATCCCGCTCGCCGCAATGCTTGCGAAGATCATATCGGGCATGCCGCTCGCCGACGGGATGGCGCGCCCGCCCACGGATCCGCTGTGGTGGGCGGTGATCTTTGGCGCCAACTTGGGAGGCAACATCACTCCGATCGGGTCGGCCTCGACGCTGGTTGCCGTCACGATCATCCACAAGCACGGGCTACGGCTCTCGTTCGGCGGCTTCGTTCGGAAGGCGTTCCCGTTCGCTCTCATGCAGATCGCGATTGCGGTGTTGTACCTGTTGTGGGTTCTGTGACCGGTCAGCGATGGGCCAAGAGGCGCGCGAGTGCAGGAACACATCGATTCGTTATCGCTGGGGGGTGCAAGCTTCATACCTTGTCGGAACAATGAGTGATCTGACGAACGCGGTCCCGAGGGTTCGACATCTGCTAGCCGGTGTGGATTGCGGGCACGAATCCGACGACAGCCGGAGGAAGCTGGAGTGAATACCAATCGTGGGCTCCTCGTTCTCGCTCTCACTGTGGTGATGGCTCCGGGGCCCGGTGTGCTGGCTCAGTCGGTCGCCGCGCGCACACCGAATCTTCAGGGCACCTGGACCGCCCCGAAGGGCGTCGTCCAGTTCAACTTCCTCCACCGGTTCTCGATCAGCGACGCTCCGTTCCGCAAGGTCACGAACACGCCTACGTTCCACGTCGGCACGGGTCTGACGCAGAGCCTCATGGTGGGCTTCACGTACGGCTCGAACTCCGCGCTCGTACCTGCGTTCCCGAACGAGTGGGAATTCTTCGCGAGGGTTCGACCGCTAACCCAGGCGACGGGGGCTCCGCTCGACCTGTCGATCCAGGGCGGCTACAACGTCGCGTCCGAGAGCGTCGACGGTGAAGTGGTCGCCGCCCGAGCGCTGGGCCGGCTACGGCTCTTGGGGGTCGCAAGGGCGTTCTCTGCCGCCTACGCAGGAGAGGACGCGCGCTACGCCGTCGCGGCTGGCGCATCGCTGTCGCTCACGCGCAACATCTCGGTGGGCGGGGACTGGGGCACCCTGATCAACCGGGAGGACGACGAGCCCTACGCCTGGAGCGCCGGACTCCAGATGGGCGTGCCCTTCACGCCGCACAGCTTCTCCATCCACGCGTCGAACGTGGGCACCGCATCGCTCGAGGGCGCGTCGCGCGGGCAGAGGACCCGGTGGGGTTTCGAGTACACCATTCCGATTACCTTGAGGCGCTTCACGTCCGGAGGGGCGAGCACCGCGGGTGCCTCCGCGGACCCGATGCTGACGCCCACGTTCCAGAACGTCCTGGCGTCCGGTGACACAGTGTTCGTGGAAATTCAGGAGTTCGGTTTCTCCGAATCCGAGATCGAGATCGCTCCCGGAACGACGGTCGTCTGGACGAACCGGGATCCGGTCCGGCACTCGGTCACCTCAGACGGCGGCAGATTCCATTCTGGCCTGATCGATCCGGGCGCCGTCTACGCGCTGACGTTCCCGAACCCAGGCGTGTTCCCGTTCCACTGCACGCCCCACCCAGAGATGACAAGTACGGTGCTCGTCAGTCGTGAGCCGGACACCAATGGACCGAGGTAGATCATGAAGTACTCGAGAGCTCGATCAGCTCCTCTAGGCAGAACCGGCCTCGGGTTTGCGGCCTTGATGACGCTGCTCGTCGCCGCGTGCAGCGAGCACCAGGATCCCACGGATCCCGGGGACGGGATCGGTAGCGTCGTCGAGATCAATCTAGTGCTCTTCGCGTTCTCAGCGCTGGAGCTCCGGATCGCGCCCGGGACGACCGTGCGATGGCGGAACACGACGACGACGTTCCACACGGTCACGCCCGACGGGCACACGACATGGACCGAGTGGCAGACTTCGAGCCCGGGGGAGACCTTCGAGGTGACGTTCCTCGAGACCGGTACGTACCCGTACTTCTGCGTTCCGCATCGCTCGATTGGGATGGTCGGCACCATCATCGTGGAGTGAGGCGGAGCCGCGCGCCATCTTGACCTGTTGTGGGTGCTGTGGCTGGTCGATCGTCCTAGGTCATGTACCTGGTCCTCTTCCGATTCCTGGAGCACCGATGACCCATCGTCGTCCGACTTTTCTCTCACTCCTGCTCTGTTCTTTCCTCGCGGCCTGCGGCGGTAGCGACAGCCCGACAGCGCCTAACGGGGACACGGGGGGGGGACACACGCACCATCAAGGCCAACCCAGCCTTCGCTGCTGACATTGTGGAGATCTTCACCCGTCGTGGCTGCACGTCGTCGAGTTGCCATGGCGGCGGCAAGGGTGGATTGACTCTCACGAGCAACGCATCAACGAGCCACGCCAATCTCGTCGGGGTGCGGTCTCCGACTTCGGGTGAGGTCCGTGTTATCCCGAACGACGCGGCGAACAGCTATTTGGTGAAGAAGTTGGAGGGGACTCAGGGCAGCGGGAACGGCTCCCGCATGCCGCTCACGGGCTCCGTGTTGGACAACATCGACCTCACGAACACCAAGAACTGGATCAACACTGGAGCGGCCAACAACTAAACCCGACTCAAGACCCGACCGAAGGAGGACGACACGTGAAATCCGAAACACGCGAGGGATCGCTGAGTGGTGCGTTTCTCGCTGCCCTGCTGCTGGCGGGCGCGCCGTCCACCGTGGACGCCCAGATCATCTTCCACTCGCCCCAGTCAGCTAATCTCCCAACAGCGGAGACGCTGCAGAAGGGACAGTGGCTCTTCGAGATATCTCATCGGTTCTTCCCGCCCGTGGCGGATGGAGCGGACGTGCTGTGGGGCTTCGACGGACCGGTGATCAACCGGCTGGGGCTCGCGTACGCCGCGTCAGATCGTGTGATGCTGGGCGTGCTGCGCTCGAACCTCAGCGACAACCTCGAGCTGAACGCGAAGGCGCGGGTCTTCGAAGGAGGCTCCGACGCGGTGCCGGTGATGATCGGCTTGATGGGTGGCATCGCCTGGAATACCCAAGCGCCGACCGGCCCCAGCAGGCCCGGGGTCGAGGAGAACGAGTCCCAGCAGTACGCCCAGCTCATGTTCAACACGCTGTTGGGCGAGCGCCTAGCCGTGGGCGTCGTGCCGACGGTCCTTCGGAATCCCACCATCGAGGATGCTGACTCAGAGACCGTATTCGTACTCGGTCTACACGGCCAGCTCTACCTCTCGGACAGGGTGAGCTTCCTGGGCGAGTGGATCATCAGCGAGGACCGGAGCGGTCACCATGACCCGGACTCCAATGCGCAGGCCCACGACAGCGGGTCGTTCGGTATCGAGATCGAGACCCGCGGGCACTTTTTCAAGGTGCTGTTATCCAACCAACAGCGCCTGAATCCGACGCAGGTCTTCGGGGGCACGGCAGATGAATTCACGCCCGGCAAGTGGCGGGCCGGATTCAACATCCAGAGGAAACTGATCTTCTAGCGGCTAATCCGAGGGAGCCGAGTCACTGTTTTCTACGAGCCCGCCCCGAAGTACTCCACCAGTATCACGTAGAGCGCCCCGGCGATCACAACGATCGCGACCACCTTGAGCAGCTTCTTCAAGAGCGCGTACAGCATCACCGCTGCCAAGAGCAGCAGCGGGATGAGGAAGAGCGGGTTCGCCAGGAGGAACTCGACGATGCCTGCCATAGGGTCCTCTCGAATAGGGTTCAGACACGGAAGCCCATCGCGTGCGCGCCAATGACGCTTCAAGTGAGCGCGGGCCCGATCCTCCGTCCAATGGGCCCGCCCCTGATTACCTACGCGAAAGAGCCACCCCGAGTGCCATCGCAGGACCCGAGCCATCGCCCGACGCTCGCGGCCATCACCCGAACGCTCGCGGGTGTGGGTGCGGTCCCCTAACGTTCGGCTGGACGTGATTGTCCAAGCTACAGGCCGAGCTGGTCGCTCGGTCATGACTCCTTGGCAAGGTGCGCTCGATGCCTGAATCCGTCGGCCGCCCGGCCGGATCGTCCTCAATAGACCGATATTTGCCGTGGCTGGTCGTGCTCTTCATGGGCAGCGGCTGCGCTGCGCTGATCTACGAGATCGTTTGGTTCCAGCTGCTGTCACTCATCGTCGGCTCGTCCGCGATCTCGCTCGGCGTGCTACTCGCCACGTTCATGGGCGGCATGTGCATCGGCAGCTTGGGGCTCGCGCGCGTGATCTCGACGAGGGAGCACCCCCTTCGCGTATACGCCTTGCTCGAGGCGGGCATTGGCGTGTTCGGCCTACTCGCGCTGTGGCTGCTGCCGCACGTGGGCGGTCTCTACACGTCGATTGGCGGACCGGGCATGCTCGGTATCATGATCCGTGCGCTCTTCTGTGCGATTTTCCTGCTGCCGCCCACGATCATGATGGGCGCAACGCTTCCGGCGATCTCCCGCTGGCTCGAGACCACCCCCAAAGGCGTTTCGTGGCTCGGCTTCTTCTATGGCGGGAACACCTTCGGCGCGGTGATCGGGTGTCTGCTCGCTGGCTTCTACCTACTCCGGGTGCACGACGTCGCTTTCGCTACTTACTCGGCGGTGGCGCTCAACCTCGTGGTCGCGGGCCTCGCGTACGCGCTCGCGAGGCGCACCGCGGAGTTGGGCGCCAAACGAGACGTCGACGCGACTCCCGTCGAGATGGCCCCGGGCTCAACGCTCGTCCTGCTCTCAATCGGAATCTCAGGAGCGACGGCTCTCGGGGCGGAGGTCGTCTGGACCCGCCTCATGACGCTGAATTTCGGCGGCACGACCTACACGTTCTCGCTGATTCTCGCCTCGTTCCTGCTGGCGATAGGGGTCGGCAGCACGGCCGGTTCTTTCATGGCGCGCTACGTCCGCGATCCTCGGCGCGCTTTGGGATGGACCCAGTTCTCGGTCGTGATCGGCCTCGCCTGGGCCGCGTATCTGCTCACGCGCGCGCTCCCGAACTGGCCGGTCAATCCTTCGATCGCACCCGCGCCGTGGTTCAACTTCCAGCTCGACTACACGCGTGCGGTACTCACGGTGTTCCCGGCTGCCGCGCTCTGGGGGGCCAGCTTCCCGCTCGCGCTCGCGGCTGTGGCGTCGGAAGGACAGGACCCGGGCCGGCTCGTCGGGAAGGTCTACGCCGCCAACACCCTTGGCGCGATCTTCGGCGCGCTTCTCTCCTCGCTCGTCTTGATCGCTTGGCTCGGCACGCAGACCACCCAACGCCTCATGATCGGACTCGCCGCGATCAGCGCGCTGCTGCTCCTCGTTGGCGCTTGGAACGAAGAGCGGAAGAGACTCGAGGTCGAGGCGGGCGGCATCATGCGTGGCGCCGTGACCGTGTTCGCGGCGCTCGTGCTCGGCTGGACGGTAATACCCGTCCCGGCTCTCCTGGTCGGGTACGGACGCTACGCGGTCACATACACGGGCTACGACGACATCGATTTCCTCTTCGTCGGGGAAGGGATGAACTCGTCACTAGCGGTTTCGGAGCTCAGCAACGGCGATCGCAACTACCACAACGCGGGCAAGGTGCAGGCATCGAGCGAGCCGCAGGACATGCGCCTGCAGCGCATGCTCGGTCACCTCACGACGCTGATCCCCACCCAGGCGCGGTCGGTCTTGGTGATCGGCTGTGGAGCGGGGGTGACGGCGGGCGCCGTGAGCGTCGACCCGGCGGTTACCGATCTCACGATCGTGGAGATCGAGCCGCTCGTACCGAAGGTCGTCTCCGCGCTCTTCGGGGAGTACAATTTCCACGTCGTCGACAACCCGAAGACCACGGTGGTGATCGACGACGCGCGCCACTTCCTGCTGACCACCGACCGGAAGTTCGATGCGATTACGTCGGACCCATTCGACCCGTGGGTCAAAGGCGCGGCGGCGCTGTACACCGCCGAGTTCTGGCAGGAGGCCAAGAGCCACCTGAACCCGGGTGGCGTCGTCACCGTCTTCGTTCAGCTGTACGAGAGCAACCTCGCAGCGGTGAAGAGCGAAATCGCGACCTTCCTCGAGGTATTCCCGAACGGCATGGTCTTCGCCAACCTCGCGTACGGGCAGGGCTACGACGTCGTGCTCGTGGGCCAAGCGGAGCCGACCGTCATCGACCTCGACGCCATCGAGGCCAAGCTGAGGTCCCCTGAGTATGCGCTGGTCGCGCGGTCGCTCGCGGAGGTGGGCTTCAACTCCGTGGCTGAGCTCATGGCGACATTTGCCGTGAAGAAGCCCGAGATCGATCCGTGGCTCGCCGACGCCGAGGTGACGCGCGACCGAAACCTGCGGCTCCAGTACCTCGCCGGCATGGGCGTGAACCTGTACGAGGCCGACGCGATCTACCGGGACATGGCCCAGTATCGGACGTATCCGGAGGGGCTGTTCACAGGCTCACCGTACAGCCTGTCGATGTTGCAGGCGGCGTGGAATCGCATGCAGTAGCGAGCGCGTCCACTACTCAGCCCGCAGCGCCACCGCGGGATCGGTCGAACTGGCGCGCACTGCCGGTACGAGTGCCGCCAGCATCCCCGCCGTGAGCAAAGCCCCCGCCGCGACCAGCACGCTCACCGGGTCGGTGGGCTGGACCTCGCAAGCTTTGACAGCGGGAAGCGTCAAATGGTTCGGAGTGGTTGGCGTGGGGCATGGCGTGGCCCTTACGTTACCGGCCGTTTCGGACTGAAATCAGACAACGGGAGACCGATTTTGAGCACCGGCGCTGCGTTCGAAGGACCACAGAATCCGAACCTCGGCGAAAAGACCTTCTTCGGACATCCTCGGGGCCTGTCGACGCTCTTCTTCACCGAGATGTGGGAGCGCTTCTCGTACTACGGGATGCGCGCGTTGCTCACGCTGTTCATGACGACCGCCACAATTGGGACCAATCCCGGCCTCGGCTACGACGTGGCGACGGCGGGAGCGATCTACGGTCTGTACACCGGCCTGGTATACATCCTCGCGCTCCCGGGTGGCTGGGTCGCCGACAACCTCTGGGGTCAGCGCAAGGCCATCTGGGTCGGTGGCTGGATCATCGCCGCGGGCCATTTCACGATGGCGATCCCGAGCACGTTCACGTTCTTCCTCGGGCTCGTCTTCATCATTTGCGGCACGGGGCTACTCAAGCCCAACGTGAGCACGATCGTCGGTGAGCTTTACCCGGAGGGTGGGGCGCGTCGCGACGCCGGCTTCTCGATCTTCTACATGGGGATCAACCTCGGCGCGCTCCTCGGTCCTCTCGTCACCGGCTTTCTCGCTGAGGGATACAACTGGCACTGGGGCTTCGGCGCGGCCGGTGTGGGCATGATCCTCGGCCTCATCCAGTACCGCATCGGCATGGAGAAGCTCGGCGACATCGGCAGGCTCAAGACCGATGACACTCCGGAGCAGGTGGCCGCGAAGGAGAGGAAGTTCTTCGGAACGTTCTTCGGCGTGGTCGCGGCGGTCGCGCTGTTCGGGTTTTTGGTATCGAACGGGACGATTCCGGTGACGCTCACCCAGATCGCAACAGTGTTGGGGACCAGTGTGCTTGTGCTGGTCGCGCTCTACTTCGTGTACATATGGACCTGGGGTGGGCACACGGTCGAAGAGAACAAGAGGATGGCGGTCATCTTCTGGCTATTTCTCTTGATCGCCGTCTTCTGGGCCGGCTTCGAGCAGGCTGGCACGTCGTTCACCCTGTTCGCGCGGGACGCCACCTTCAGGGATTTCGCGCTCAAGATCCCGTTCACGAATATCGGGCCCGACGAATTTCCGGTGTCGTGGTTCCAGTCGGTGAACGCGGGCTTCATCATCTTGTTGGCGCCCGTCTTCGGCATGATGTGGGTGTGGCTCGACAGCCGGCAGAGAAATCCGTCGCTGCCGATAAAGTTTGGGCTCGGCCTGGTGGGGCTCAGCGCGGGCTTCTTCGTCATGGCGTGGGGTGCCGCGAACGCGTCGAACGGCGACCTGGTGTCGCCCGCGTGGCTGGTAGTCACCTACTTCCTGCACACCGTCGGTGAGCTGTGCATCTCGCCGATCGGACTTTCGGCCATTACGAAGCTGTCGCCGGAACGGCGCGTCGGTCAGATGATGGGGATCTGGTTCGTGGGCGCCGCGCTGGGCAACGTGTTCGCGGGCCTCGTGGGTGGCCGCGTCGAAACGATGGCGTTCGATGACCTGTTCCGGATCGTCGCGATGATCACCGCCGGAATCGCGATCTTCGCGCTGATGGCAAGCCCACTCGTGAAGAAGCTCATGGGTGGGGTCAAGTAGGATTTAGAGAAGGGAGGCTGGACATGAGAGGAGGCTTGACATGACCGGCAGTGTCAAGACGCTCACGGGACGGGCTGCTAGGCCCCTAGACCGCCGCGCTCGATGAGCCGCTTGTACTCGGCGAGGTGCCGGAGGGCGTCCGGCCGCCGCCCCTCGGCCTCGAAGAGCCGCGACAGGTTGAAGTGCGCGACCGCCAGGTCCGCGTCGAGCCGTAGCGCGGCCTGGTACGCTTCGATCGCGCCCGACCCGAGTCCCTGATCGTCGAGCGCCACGCCCAAGTTGTAGAACGCGCGGCCGCTCTCGGGGTCGGCGTCGGTAGCGTTGCGGTAATGCGACTCGGCTTCTCGGACCCGACCGTCTTCGTGCAGGAGCCGCCCGAGGTTCAAGTGTGCGTCGGCATGGTCGGCTTCCAGCGCGAGTGCCTTCTGGTAGGCGGCGATCGCCTCGTCGCTGGTCACTGCTTCGAGATCCAGCGCGGTGTTGAACCAGTCGTCGGCGCTCATGCTGTCCTCGTCGGCGCGCGCCTCCAATGCTCGGCGGGCTACCGGCGCTGCCGTCTCCGCTACGTCGACCACATCGAAGTCGATCTGCAGTTGACCTGAGCTCGGCTCCCAGACCGCGTCGTCATCATGCACGAGGATTCGGTCTCCGACAGCCGAGACATGGACCGCGCTGAGCGGGCGTCCCACGGGGAGCTGTTCCCGCAGTGCCTCGAGCGCCTCCCTAACGCGCCGCGCCGGCACGTCTTGAGTGAGTAGATCGCGGGCTGTGCGCAGCAGTACGATGTCCTGGAACGAGAACAGATACGCGCCGCGGGGACCGCGTTGCGGCGTGAGCAGTCCACTCCTGGTCCAGGAAAGAATCTTTGAGGTAGAGAGACCTACGACCTCCGCGACCTCGCGGGTCGTGTAGCCCTTCATCCCATCTGCGGCAGAGGGGGAATCAGCCCGACGCGACTTTCTTGCGCGTAGACTCCTTGCTTCCCGATAACTTCTTGGCAGCGGTCTTCTTCTTTCCGGCGCGTGCCGCCGGTTTGCGCTCCTCTTCGTCCTCCTCGATGGAGGCCTTGAGAGCGGCCATGAGATCGATGATCTGGGTCTTCGATTCCTCGGCAGGCGCGGCGGTGATCTCCTGCCCGTCCACCTTGGACTGGATCAGCTCGAGCGTCTTCTCTCGCACCTCGTCCTTGAATTGGGTCGAGTCGAAGCCGTCACTGGCCGCCTGGTCGATCAACTGGATCGCGAGGGTGAGCTCTGCGTCGTTCACGTCACCTTCTTCCAGCGGCACCTCGTCGAAGGAGCGGATCTCCTCCGCGTAGTAGAGCTGCTCGAGGAGCAGGCCTTCGTCGTGCGGACGGATCATGACGATATACTGCTTTCCGCGTGTCGCGTGCTTGGCGATCGCGACGCGCTCGGTCTTACGCAGCGCCGCGGAAAGCAGGCGATACGCGCGCGCGCCGCCCTTGTCCGGCCCGAGGTAGTAGGCCTTGTTGAAGTACAGGCGCCCCACGCTGTCCGCGGGCACGAAGCTGACGATCTCGATCTCGTCGGACTTGGGAGCCTCGACGACCTCGAGCTCTTCCTTCGTGAAGAGCACGTATTGTCCCTTCGCGAACTCGTAACCCTTTACGATCTCTTCTTTGGGCACGACGGTGCCGTCCGCCGGGTCGATGTACTGCTGCCGGACACGGACGCCTCGCTCCTTCCAGATCATGTTGAAGGAGACTTTCCGAGACGACTCGCCCGTCGAGTAGATCTTCACGGGGAGGGAGACCAGCCCGAAGGCGATGGTCGACGTTCCGATTGCGCGCGCTGCCATAGTGCGAAAAACATATGTTCATGCACGAAACCGGGGCAAGGCGTATCGCAGCTACGTGAAGTTCCATGCGTGGTTCTTCGGCTGGAACACCGATCCCAACGCCCTCGACTTGGCGATTCGGGACGCCCAGGCTTCCATCGACCAACTGCTTGAGGCTTTGCACGCGGCGGGGCTACCCGAGTTCTAGCGTGTGGGCGTAGGCCGACCGCGAATGATCCTTGCTCCCGATGGGTCAGCGCCCTAGGGTCACGTGACCGACTTGAAACGAAAAACCAGGCGATTGGGAGGGAAGATGGCAGACAAGAGAATCATCGCGGTGGCCGGTGCCACCGGGGCGCAGGGTGGTGGACTCGTGCGCGCAATCCTCGACGACCCCGATGAGGGCTTCGCGGCCCGAGCCCTCACCCGCAACCCGGACTCCGACAAGGCGAAAGCGCTCGCCGATTCCGGTGCCGAGGTCGTCGGTGCAGACCTCGACGACGAGGCGAGCATCCGGGACGCTTTCGAGGGCGCCTATGGGGCGTACTGCGTGACCTTCTTCTGGGAGCACTTTTCGCCGGAAAAGGAGCTAGCACAGGCACGCTCGATGGCGAACGCCGCGAAGGATGTGGGCGTAGAGCATGTCATCTGGTCGACGCTCGAGGACACACGGCGTTGGATTCCGCTCGAGGACGACCGGATGCCCACGCTCATGGAGCGGTACAAGGTCCCCCACTTCGACACCAAGGGTGAAGCCGACGACTTCTTCCGGGAGGCTGGGGTACCGACGACGTTCCTTCTCACCTCGTTCTACTGGGACAACCTCATCCACTTCGGTATGGAACCCCAGCGGGGCGAGGACGGCAAGCTGGTCCTCGCACTCCCCATGGGAGACAAGAAGCTCCCCGGGATCGCGGCGGACGACATCGGACGGTGTGCCTACGGGGTTTTCCAAGAGGGCCTGAAGCACGTGGGTCGAACCATCGGGATCGCGGGTGAGCACCCGACGGGGATGGAGATGGCCGCTGGGCTGTCGACGGCGCTCGGCGAACCCGTGAGCTACTATCCCGTGTCCTTCGACGAATACCGGTCGTTCGACTTCCCCGGTGCCGAGGACCTGGGCAACATGTTCCAGTTCAAGCATGACTTCCAGGAGATGTTTTTGGGCGCCCGAGACCTCGATGTGGCCCGGCGGCTGAACTCCGGGCTACAGAGCTTTGGGCATTGGCTCGAGAAGAATGGGAGCAGGATCCCCCGGCACTGAGCCGCCCAACCTCGACCATTACGGCGATCTCGCCGGTTCCCTCGCCGACGCGATGACGCCAACCCGCGACGAACGCCTCGCGAAGTATCGCGAAAAGCGCACCGCCTCCCGCACGCCCGAGCCGTTTGGCGGGCGGGTGGTCGCGGGTGGCAGCATCTTCGTCGTGCAAAAGCACGCCGCGCGGAACCTGCACTGGGACCTGCGCCTGGAACTGGACGGAGTGCTGCTCTCGTGGGCCATCCCGAAGGGTCCCTCACCGAACCAGGCCGACAAACGCCTCGCGATGAAGACCGAGGACCATCCGCTCGAGTACGCGGAGTTCGAGGGTATCATTCCCGAGGGCGAGTACGGCGCCGGTGCGATGATCGTGTGGGATCGGGGGGTGTGGGTACCGCTCGAGGATCCGAAGGAGGGCCTCGAGAAGGGGAAGCTCCTGTTCGAACTGAGGGGCCACAAACTGCTCGGCAACTGGACCCTGGTGAAGACGAAGCAGGCGCCCAATTCGTGGCTGTTCATCAAGGAGCGGGACGCCTACATCGACGAGGCGGGCAGCACGGAGGACTATCCCGACGACTCGATCTACTCCGGACTCACGGTGGACGAGTTTCCGAACGCCGATGCCCTTGCCGACGAGCTGGCCGAACGGATCGCGGGGATGGGGGCGAAGGAGAGGGCCGTTTCAGCGAACGAGGTCAGCCTCATGCTCGCTTCGAGCGAAGAGAGGCCGTTCAGCCGAGAAGGCTGGATCTTCGAGCTGAAGTACGACGGGTATCGCCTCCTGGCCGAGCGCTCGAGTCGGGAGCCATACTTGCGCTCGCGCGCCGGGCACGACATGACCCCCACGTTTCCTGAGATCGCGCGCGCGGTTCGGGGCCTCCCCTATGAAGGTCTCGTGCTCGATGGCGAAGTCGTCGTCAACGACGGGGAGGGCAAACCGTCCTTTTCCCGCCTCCAACGGAGGGGTCGAATCCTGAAGGTGGCCGATGCACTGCGCGCGAGCGTCGAGCTGCCCGCCACCTACTACGCGTTCGACATCCTCGGCCTAGAGCTTCACGATCTGCGCGGACTGCCCCTGCTGGAGCGCAAGCAGATCCTGAAGGACGTTCTACCCTCTGTGGGGCCGATCCGCTACTCGGATCACATCGCGGAGCAGGGGGAGGCGATGTACAAGCACGTCGAGGCGATGCGCCTCGAAGGAATCGTCGGCAAGAGGGCGGACGCGCCGTACCGGGGCGGGCGCTCGAGGAGCTGGATCAAGGTTCGCACAGTTCGCATCGAGAACTTCGTCGTCGTCGGCTGGACGGAGCCGAAAGGGTCGCGCGGCGGCTTCGGTTCTCTGCACATCGGCCAGTACGATGGGGAGGATCTGGTCTTCTTGGGCAACGTCGGAAGCGGCTTCAGGGACTCGGAGCTCGACGGCGTACGTTCACTGCTGGAGGACATCGAGGTTGATTCGAGCGCCTGTACCAGGGGCCCCGTGCCCAAGGGGAAGGGACACCACTGGGTTCGCCCTGAGATCGTCGCGGAGGTGAAGTACAAGGAGTTCACCGACCAGGGACTCCTGCGTCAGCCGTCGTTCTCTCGATTCCGCACCGATAAGCGGCCCTCGGAGTGTGTTGTCGAGGGGGCGCTCGGGGGTGAGGCCGAGCCACCCGAGCGGGTGGAGATGATCGAGGAGCGGACCGTACCGTTCACCAACCTCGACAAGGTGTTCTGGCCCGAGGAAGGCTACACGAAAGGCGACCTGATCGAATACCATCGGCAGGTCTCGGAATGGATGCTTCCGTACCTCGAAGACCGTCCGCTGGTCATGACCCGGTATCCGGACGGTATCGACGGAAAGTCGTTCTTTCAGAAGGACGCTCCACCCTACGCGCCAGACTGGTTCCGGCGTGTGACCGTGTGGAGCGAGGGTTCGGAGCGGGAACTCTCGTACTTCGTTGCGGAAGACGTCGAGTCGCTGCTCTACGTCATCAACATGGGCACGATCCCGTTGCACGTGTGGTCCAGTCGGATCGCCACGCTGGCTCACCCCGACTGGTGCATCCTCGATCTGGATCCGAAGGAGGCACCCTTCACCGACGTGGTCGAGATCGCGCGCACGATCCACGACCTGTGCGAGGAGATCGGTCTGCCGTCGTTCCCGAAGACGAGCGGATCGACCGGGATCCACGTGCTGGTGCCGCTGGGCAGGCAGCTCACCTACGAGCAGTCACGAACCATGGCACAACTTCTCGCCCGAGTCGTCGTCGCCGAGCGGCCGGAGATCGCGACTCTAACGCGCAATCCGGATCGGCGCCACGGAAAGGTCTACGTCGACTTCGTTCAGAACGGACATGGCCGTCTCTTGGTCGCGCCGTTCACGGTTCGTCCCAAGCCCGGAGCACCCGTGTCAGCGCCGCTCAAGTGGAGCGAGGTCAACAGGAGGCTCACCGTCGCGAGCCACACCATCAAGAGCGTGCCCAGGCGCATGAAGCGCCTCGGCGATGACCCGCTACGGCCCGTGCTCGAGCTGGAGCCCGATCTGCTGGGGGCGCTCGAACGACTGACGAATTGGTTCGAGTGAAGGCCTCAGGCCAGCAGGCCGGGGTGGCCACCCGTGTGCAGGAACACCACTCGATCTCCGACGGAGAACTTTCCCGCACGCGCCCAGGCGACAAGTCCGGCTGCGGCCTTCGACGTGTACGTGGGGTCGAGCACGAGCCCTTCGGTGCGCGCGAAGAGCTCGAGCGCTTCCAGCGCCGCGGGCGTCGGGATACCGTATCCCTCGCCCACCTGGTCGTCGAGCGCCGTGAGGTTGCCGAGCATGTGGCCCTCCCAGCCGAGCAATTCGGCTCCGTCTCGGGCAATTTCCAGCGTCCAGGCGGTGAGTTCCGCAGCGCTCACGTCGGCGCTCACTCCGACCAACTGCACGTCCTCGCGTCCAAGGAGGGAGATCCCCAAGAGTAGGCCCGCGAGCGTGCCACACGACGAAGTCGGCACAAAGAGCCAGGTCCGCTCGCGGCGAGGTCCAAGGTCCCCGAGTTGCTTCATCAATTCGACCGCCGCCTGTGCGTACCCGAGGCACCCGAGCCCCGTGGACGCGCCGATGGGCACGACGAGCGCGTGTTCCCCCCGGGCGCCGCATTCGATCGCGACGGACTCCAAGCGACCGGTGCGTTCGCTCCGGTCCGCCACCGTCACGATCTCCGCCCCGAAGAGTCGGTGAAGCAGCGCATTGCCGGTGGGGTTCGTCGGCTCCGGGCCGCTCAAGACGAGAGTGCACTTCAAGCCCAGCCTGGCCGCGGCTGCTGCGGTCACGCGGCAGTGGTTCGACTGCGGGCCGCCCGCGGTCAGTAGTCGGGAGACGCCCTCGAGCCTCGTGGGGGCGAGCTCGAACTCGAGCTTGCGGACCTTGTTGCCGCCGAGGGCGAAGCCTGTCTCGGCGTCCATCTTCACGTAGAGATCGATAGGTGAATCGCTCAGCTCGGCGGCCAGCCGCTCGGCCGCGTACAGAGGCGTGGGCAAGTTCGCGAGTATCATGCGCGGCCAATTGTGTAGCCGCTCGAGCGCGATAGACGCGCTCATGCACGATGTCCATCGGGAAGGCGAAGCACGAAGTGGTCGAAGTAGTAGGCTCGCACGGGTAGGGCACTGGGAAGCACGTTCGCGGCAGGACCCGTCAGGAGACACCCTTCATGAACAATCGGGTGATCTGCTCCGCAAGAACGGCCCGGTCGGCGACCTCTTCGCCAAAGAGAATCGGGCGAATCACCGCGTTGCCGATGATCATCCCCATCAAGCTCGAGAGTGCAACGCGCGGGTCGATCTCCGGCGGGAGTTCGGCGGCCTCGAGCAGCGATGCCAAGGGGAGATCCCCGTGATTGGCCTTCATGCGCTGGAACGCCCGCCTGGTGATGGGATCGGGCGCGACGACGAGCCCGAACAGGTCGCGCTGGTCCTCAATGATCTGAAGCACACCCGTCACGAAAGCGGTGATCTTGTCCTCGAATCTCTCCGCGCCGGCGAGAGAAGCCAGAGACAGGCTGATCGGTCCCCTCTCGGAAATGAGAGCGAGCACGAGTCCCTCTTTGTCGCCGAAGCGGTTGTAGAGCGTCATCGGGCTCACGCCGGCGAGCTCGGCGATGCCCTGCATTGTGGCGCCGTGCACGCCCGCTCGCGTGAACTCGGACAGAGCGGCGTCGAGAACTCTGGCGTGCGTGCCGGCCCGATCCGGGGAGACGGTGACCCCTCGTGCTTCGCACAGCGCGGACCGAAGGCCTTCGACGCTGCCGAATCGACGATAGACCGTTGCTCGCGATACGCCGGCGCCGGCGGCAACCCGCACCATGGTGAACTCTTGAGGACGGGTCTCGATCAGGCGCAGCGCCGCATCGAGGATGCGCTCGCGCACGTCCTGCGGGGTCTCTGGTTTCATGGGTAGCTCATAGCTTGCAAGCCCTGACACGATCATATAGTGTTGCTATAATAACGTGTCACCACCGCTGTTCGCTGACGGGCGATCCACCCGTGGTATGACCATGGGGCTCCAGCGGATCTTAACAGCTGCGTATGAAGACGAAAGAACGAATGCGGACGACGATCCAGCCTCGACGACACGCGGCCCTCGCCCTTCTGGCCACGGTGGGCTGCTCGTTCGCGCCCGACCCCGAGCTGCCTCAGCCGGTAGAGGCTCTTCCCGAAACCTTCTTGGAGTCGGAGGCCACAGGCGCATACGCGCCGCTCGAGTGGTGGCGCGACTTCCGCAACCCCACGCTCGACGCGCTGATCGACTCCGCGCTCGTCTCCAACCTCGATCTGGTCGAGGCCGTCGCGCGAGTCGAACAGGCCAGAGCCCAATCGGGCATCGCCTGGGCGGATCTCTTCCCGCAGGTCCAGGCTGGAGGAGACGTGAGCCGATCGAGCCAGCCCGCGAACACGGGGATAGGCGGAGCCTTGGGTCGACTGGGGGGGGACTCCGCGCGGGCGGGTCCGAGCTTCGACCGCTTCGACTTCACCACGTATTCCGCGTCGCTGGGATTCTCCTGGGAGTTGGACTTCTGGGGCCGCGCCCGCAACGACGGGAAGGCCGCCGCGGCCGATCTCATGGCGTCCCGTGCGGACCTGCACGCAGCACGGCTCGGGGTCCTCTCCGAGACGATCTCCACGTACTTCCAGATCGGCGATCTGCGGGAGCGCCTGGGGCTGAGCCGAGAGACCGTCGACGTGCTCGAGGAGCGAGAGGCGCTCACCGAGACCCGCTACGACCGAGGACTGGTTTCCTCGCTGGAGTTGTACCAGGTGCGCCTCGACTTGCGAACGGTGCAGGCCAGCCTCCCACAAATCGAGATGCAACTCGCCGACGCCGAGGGCCGTATGGCGGTGCTCATCGGGAAGTTCGCCGGCCGCATCGGCGGACTCTTGGCGGAACTCGATCCGACCTTGCCTTTCGATGCGATCGACACGGGGATCCCCGCCGACCTGCTTTTGCAACGCCCCGACCTGCGTGCCGCGGCCGAGCGTCTGGAGGCGGCCCGCTTCCGCGTGGGAGCGCGCAAAGCCCAGCTCCTTCCCACGCTTTCCCTGGCGGGGTCGGTGGGGCAGCAGAGTAGCGATCCAGGAGGGCTCTTCGACGCGGGTCAGTGGTTCAGCAGCCTGCTGGGGGGGCTGACGGCTCCGATCTTCCAGGGTGGGCGGCTACGCAACAATGTGAAGGCGGCCGAGGCCCAATACGTCCAGTTCGCCGCGGCCTTCGGCCGGGCGGTCTTGACCGCCGTCTACGAGGTGGAGACGTCCCTCACTGGCTACGAGCAAGAGCGTGAGCGCCATGCGCTCCTGACTTCCCAGCGCGAGGAAGCTCAGGCCTCTGCCGACCTACAGGCCCGCCGCTACGCCGCTGGCGTGGTGGGCTACACAGACTACCTCGACGCCCTGCGCACGTTGCTCGGCGTGCAGTCCACTCTCTCCGCAGCGGGCACGGAACTCGCGCTGGCCCGTCTCGCCGTCCATCGCGCCCTCGGCGGCGGATGGACCCCAATCGAGACCACTTCATGACGAATCGCAGAAGTCTCTTCGCCATGGCCGGAATCGTCATCGGCGCCGTTGCGGTCGCGCAGGTGATGATCAGTTTGCGGCCCGAGCCCCCACGGCGACCCCCCGAGCCGGAGTCGCCCGTCGTGACCGTCGAGGAAGTGGTCGCGGGGTCCGGTCCGATTCTGGTCTTCGGAAGCGGCACCGTGCGTCCACATTGGGAGATCGACATCGCGCCCGAGGTGGGGGGCAAGATCGTGGCGGTCAGCCCCAACCTGCAGAGCGGCGGCCACGTGTCCGCGGGTGAAGTCCTCGTCCGCATCGACCCCGCCGACTACGAGAATCGCGTGCAGCAGGCTGAAGCCGACGTAGCCACGCAGCGGGTCGCGCTACTCCTGGCTGAAGAGGAGGCCGATATCGCTCGGGCCGAGTACGAACAGTTCCGGGCGCGGGAGAGTCGGAGAGGAAACGGCGCGGCGCTCCCGAGTCCGTTGGTGCTGCGCGAGCCCCAACTCCAGGCGGCCCGAGCTGGACTCGCGCGCGCCGAAGCTCAGCTGCGCGATGCCGAGTTGGCGTTGTCCCGAACCGCGGTGACGTCTCCCTTCGACGGGCTGGTCCGTGCCGAGGTCGCAGACGTGGGGCGCTTCGTCGCTCCCGGACAAAGTCTCGGGCAGATCTACGCCTCGGACGCGGTCGAGGTCGTGGTCCCTATGTCCGACGACGATGCCGCGCTGATTCCGAACCTCTGGTCGCTCCAGGCCGGTGACGACGACCGCTCGATTCCGGCGGTCGTGACCATCGAGTACGGCGCTCGGCGCTTCCGTTGGCAGGGATACGTCGACCGGGCCGAAACCGCGCTCGACGAGCAGAGCCGCACGATCGCCGTCGTGGTACGCGTCCCCGATCCCTTCAAGCGAGGTCAGGCGGTCGATGCGGATTCGGAGGCTGGCGTGGCGCCGCCGCTCCTTGTCGGACAGTTCGTTCAAGTCACCATCGATGGGCTCGAACTGGCCGAGTACTTCGTTCTACCCCGCCGCGCTCTGCGTCAGGGCGGCGACGTCTGGACGATCGGCGCGGACGGGCGCGTGCAGATCGTCGTAGCCGACGTGCTCCAGGCGACTGACGAGCTGCTCTACGTCATCGGGGACTTCACCCACGGACAGCTCGTGATCGTCGGGGGCGTCACCGTCGCGACCAACGGCATGCAAGTGCGCCTGGCCGACGCGCCGACCGGTACTGGGAGGCAGTAGCCCCATGACCCGGACGCCCGAAGACGAGCCCGCGCCGAAGGAGCACGAGCCGCGGGGAGCGGCCGACGACTACCACGGCCCGGTCGCATACATGGCGAAGCACAAGGTCGCGGCTAACCTGCTCATGGTCTTCGTGATCATGGCGGGATTCGTGTCGATGGGGACTCTCGTCCAGGAGGTCTTTCCGGAGTTCAGCCTCGACATCGTCATGGTCTCGGTCCCCTACCCTGGCGCGACGCCGGACGAGATCGAGCAATCGATCCTGCTCAGGATCGAGGAGCAGGTGCAGTCGGTGGAGGGAATCGATGAGATCACCTCCACCGCCGCGGAAGGCCTCGGTACGGTCTTGCTGCAGCTCGCGCTGGGCGCGGACGCGAGCCGGGTGCTCGACGACGTGAAGGCCGAAGTCGACCGGATCACGACCTTCCCGGTCGACGCGGAGCGGCCGGAGATCCGCGAGCTCACCAACCGCCAGAGCGTCATCAAACTCGTGATCTTCGGTGACGTTTCCGAACGCACGCTCAAGGAGATCGCGTACCGGACCGAGGATGCGCTCTCCGAGCTCGATGAGATCTCGTTCGTGGAGACGAGCGGCGTCAGGCAGTACGAGATTTCGATCGAAGTCGATCAGAGCACTCTCCGCGCTTTGGGTCTCACGCTCGGCGACATTTCGCGGGTGGTGCGCCAGGGCAGCCTCGACCTCTCGGCCGGAAGCATAGAGACGCGCGACGAGCAAGTGCGCATCCGCACGCTCGGGCAGAACTACGATCAGCAGGACTTCGAGTCGATCGTGGTCATCAGCCGTCCGGACGGAACGGTCGTCCGCCTGGGGGACATCGCGACCGTGATCGACGGCTTTGAAGAGGCGGACTTGATCACGCGCTACAACGGCCGGCCCGCCGCGCTCGTGGAGGTGTACCGCACGTCCAACGAGCGTGTGCTGGAGATCGTGGACGCGATCGAGGTCGCGCTTGCAGAAGACATCATTCCAGGCCTACCCGAAGGCGTCTCCCTCGAGATATGGAACAACGACGCAGACCTGCTCGCGGACCGATTGCGCTTGATGCTGAAGAACGCTGCGCTCGGCCTGCTGCTGGTCCTCGTCGCGCTGTCGCTTTTCCTCGAGCTGGGCCTCGCAATCTGGGTGGCGGCCGGGATCGCGATGTCCTTCATCGGCACGCTGGCGGTGATGATGGTGCTCGGCGTCTCGATCAACGTGATATCGCTGTTCGGCTTCATCCTAGCGGTCGGAATCGTGGTGGACGACGCGATCGTGGTCGGGGAGAACATCTACACGCAGCGAGAGCGTGGAGTGCCGGGCCTGCTCGCAGCGGTGCGTGGCGCCAAGCGTATCACAGGTCCGGTCATTTTCGCCGTTCTCACCACGATTACCGCGTTCTCACCCCTGCTCTTCGCGCCCGGCGCGATCGGGAAGATCCTTGGGGCGATCCCCATCATCGTGATTTCGGTACTGACGTTGTCGCTCATCGAATCGCTCCTGATCCTGCCCCACCACCTCTCGCACCTGCCCGAGCCACACGCGCGCGGGAAATCCGGTATAACCCGCGGGATCGCTCGGATCCAGCAGTCGGTCGACCGGCGGCTTCAGGCCTTCATACACGGGCCGTTGGAGCGGGGATTGCGATTCGCGACCAGGGAGCCCGGCATAATCATCGCGGGGGCGGTGGCGTTGGTCATTCTATCCGTCGCGCTCATACCTGCGGGGCTGATCCGGGTCGAGTTCTTTCCAGCGGTGGAAGGCGACAACGTGATCGCCGACCTCGAGATGCCGGAGGGCACCTCGGTCGAGCGCACGCGGCAGGTGACGGAGCGGATTCGCCTGGCCGCCGAGCGCGCAGTCGAACGACTGGAGACCGAGCGGTCAGCGGACGCCCCGCCGCTCGTTCGGGGCGTCTATAGCGTAGTGGGCCAATCACCGGCGCTCGGTGGGCCGGTCGCGTCCTTCGCGCCGGGCGGTTCCGTCGGGAACCGGGCGTACGTAAACGTGCGGCTGCTCAGCGCGGAAGAGAGGACCATTCCGGCGTCACGCTTCGAGCAGGTCTGGAGAGAGGAAATCGGCAACCTTCCGGAGGTCCGCTCACTGACGTTCTCCGCAGATATCGTCAACATCGGCGCGCCGATTCAAGTGGAGTTGTCGCACCCCGATCCCGTGCGGTTGGCAGCGATCGGTCGTCACGTGGTGGCCGAACTGGAAGCGCTGGCGGGTGTTTTCGACGTGGAGACCGACCAGGATCAGGGACTCAAAGAGATTCAGCTACGCTTGAAGCCCGAAGCCGGCACTCTGGGCCTCACGCTGGAGGAGGTTGCTCGACAGGTCCGCGCCGCGTTCTTCGGAGACGAGGCGTTGCGGGTGCAGCGTGGAAGGGAGGACATACGAGTCTATGTGCGCCTACCTAAGAACGAGCGCGACGCCATCGCGGACGTCGGGGACTATATGGTGCGCACGCCGGCCGGCGGCCAGGTCATGCTGGATCGGATCGCGCGAGTCTCCCTCGGTGGCTCGCCCACCACGATCCGCCGAAAGGAAGGTCGGCGCATCCTCACGATCACCGGCGACGTCGACCCGGCCATCGTGACCGGCCAGGTGGCAACACGCGAACTGGCGGAAGTCATCATCCCCGCCATCGCCGCCGAAGATGGCCGGCTCGGCGTCAGCTTCGGCGGGGCACAACAGGAACAGCAGGAGTCGTTCAGCTCCATCGGGCGGGGATTCATCCTGGCGCTATTGGTGATCTACGCGCTGCTCGCGATCCCGTTCGGCTCGTATGTGCAACCTCTCATCATCATGGCGGCGATCCCCTTCGGGATCGTCGGGGCGTTGTGGGCCCATCTCGCCATGGGCCTCTCTCTGGGGCTGCTCTCGATCTTCGGGATCCTCGGGCTGTCTGGGGTGGTCGTGAACGACGCGCTCGTCATGATCGATTTCATCAACGAGCAACGGCAGAAGGGGATGAGCGCACGCGACGCGATCATCTCCGGCGCGAAGGCGCGCTTCCGCCCCATCATGCTGACCTCGCTCACGACGTTCCTGGGAGTTGCGCCGCTCGTCTTCGAGCGCAGTCTACAAGCTCAGTTCTTGATCCCGATGGCGGCGTCGCTCGCTTTCGGAATCGTGTTCGCGACGGCGATCCTGATGCTGCTGGTGCCTGCACTGACCATGGTTCAGGCGAACGCGGAGGCGTGGTGGGTGGGGCGGAGCGCGAGTCGGCTGCCGATGTCGGCGGCCGAGCTCAGCGCGACCGGAGGGGGACGCTAGTGCTAGTGCTAGTGGGCCACGGGAGAGTGAAGCGATCATCGGAAAGGATCAATTTGCCAGTACATAGATGGGCGGTGCGGTGTCTGCTCGCTCTCGGGGCGCTGCTCGGGATGTGGCTTCCGCTCGAGGCACAGCCGGGGACCGTTCAAGGGCGCATCCGCGGCGAGGAAGGCTCGGCCGTGTACGGTGCGACGGTCCGGCTGCTTGCAGGGACCATCACCATCGGTGCGGCCGATACCGACCGCCTCGGTTCGTTCCGGCTCGCATCAGTGCCCGCCGGAACGTATCAGCTTCTGGTTCAGGCACTCGGCTACGGCGAACAGACGGAGGTCTTGACGCTTGGCGCCGGGCAAACGCTCGAGTACGACCTCCGATTGGTACGCCAGGCCATCGAGGTCGAGGGCATTTCCGTCGAAGCGGAGCGGAGCAGGGCGCGAATCCGTTTTGAGGAGCTCGGAGGCGCGACAGTCCGTGAGATCAAGCTCTCGGACCTCAAGCAACTGCCTGGTGTCGTCGAGGCTGATCCGATCCGAGCGATCCAGGTTCTGCCCGGGGTCGTATCCACAACAGACTTCTCGGCCTCCTTCCACGTGCGGGGTGGCTCGGCCGATCAGAACCTGATCTTACTGGACGGCGTGCCGATCTTCAGCCCGTTCCATCTCGGCGGGTTCTTCTCGGTGTTCAACGCGGACATGCTCGACCGGGCCGAACTGTATTCGGGGGGCTTCCCGGCGGAGCACGGCGGTCGGGTCTCGTCAGTCCTCCAGATCGAGAGCGATCCCGGCGACGGTGATTTCAAGATCGACGCCGGCATCTCTCTGCTCGCCAGTCGTGTCGCAATAGGCGGCAGTCTCCCCCGCGGTACAGCGCACTCCTTGGGTCTCGCGAACGTCAAATGGCGCACTTCGGCCCGGCGGTCGTACTTCGACATCCTGATGAAGCCCGTGTTCGAGTTTCCGTATCACCTCACCGATCTCCAGACCGTGATGGAGGGTTGGACTGAGTCGGGCGATCGCATCACGCTTACCGGATACACCGGAAAGGATGTGCTCGATCTCACGCGGCTCGACGCTGAAGACTTTCCCCTCCGTATCGATTGGGACTGGGGCAACGACGTATTCGGTGGCAGGTGGACGCACCCGCGCCGCGGCGGTGGCTCTCTCGACGTCCGCGCGAACGTCAGCCGCTACGGGACCGGCCTGAGTTTCCCGGACTTCGCCGATACAGAGCTCACCAGTCGGATCGCACAGAGCCAGCTCCGCGTCGATCTCGATACGCGCCCGACACCGACCATGGGCGTCAGGGTTGGAGGGGTGCTCGAGCGCCTCTCGTACCGAAATCTCTTCAAGACGGGAGGCACGGAATTCGGTAGCGGTGAGGGTGATGGGTGGCTACTTGGCACCTATGCCCAGACATCCTGGTCTCGCCCACGAGAATGGTTGCTCGAGGTCGGTCTGCGTCTCGACGCGTGGAGCCCGGACCCCGGCGATCGGATCTTCGAGCTGGCGCCTCGGCTCGCGGCCAAGCGCTTCTTCGATGGCGGCGACGTCGCGGTGAAGGTCGCGGCTGGGCGGTACACGCAGTTCCTTCACTCTCTCAGGGACGAGGAACTCCCTCTGGGACTGGATTTCTGGGTGCTCGCGGGCGCGAGGGCGCCGCACGTGGTTTCGGATCAGCTTCAGCTCGGCGTCGAGGGGTATCGAGACATCGATTGGTTCTGGTCGATCGAGGCCTACGTGCGGTCCTTCGACGGTGTGGTGACTTTCAACGTAGCCGACGACCCCAACGACGACTTCGACGACATTCTCTCGGGCGACGGCCTCTCGTACGGCGCGGATCTGCTCCTGCGCAAGGAGACGGGCGATGTGAACGGCTGGATCGCCATTTCCCTTCTTCGGGCTGACCGGACCTTCCCGGATGTGTTGTCCCCGGAGGCGCCCCAGCCGTCCATCACATACTCCCCGATCTTCGATCGTCGGCTCGACGTCGACCTCGTGTTGCGCTATCCGCTCCCGTGGGGCTGGCAGGGAGGGCTGCGCTGGAACGTTGGCACAGGCACCCCCTACACGCGCGCGATCGGGTCGTACGCATATTACTCGCCGCAGTTCGTCGTCGGCGGTGGCCGCCTCCAGTGGGCGGGCGCGGCCGAACATACGGACCTGAGCGATTATGCTGTCGCGCTCGAGAGCCGCAATGCGTCTCGGTACCCGACCTACCATCGGCTCGACGCCAGCTTCCGGAAGTCATTCGAGAAGTCGTGGGGAACGATCACGCCCCACGTCGACCTGGTGAACGTCTACGACAAGCGCAACGTGCTCTTCTATTTCTATGAATACGACCGCTCTCCAGCGACGCGCTCCGGCATTTCGATGTTCCCGATTCTCCCTACGTTCGGCTTCGAGGTGCACTTCTGATGGCTGGGGGGCGTCGGATCAGGGCCATGGTCGTGTCGTTGGCTCTCGGGGGCTGCACGCTCCAGGAGATCACGATCGTCGATGTCGAGGACGTGATCGTGGCGGAGGTGCACGTTCAGATCGGCGAGGGCCTCTTCGGCGGCGACCGCGTGACCGCGTTTCTGCACCGGACCGTCGGTGGCTTGGGTGAGGGCTTCCATCCGGTGCCGGGCGCCAGGATCGTCATCACACGAGATGGCGGACCGAGCGTGGAACTCGCGGCGACCGCGATCGAGAGGTGCGTCAGCGCGACGCCCGAGGGTGGTACGGGCTCTTGCTACTGGATGGCGCCCACGGCCTCGGCGCCCTTCGGTCCGGGGGACCACCTCCGACTGCGTATAGATCTCGCCTCGGGTGGGGCGCTGACAAGCGCCACGGTCGTGCCCGGGGACTTCGCGATCCTGGGTGTCGCGGAGGGGGCGCAGTGTCTACTCCCACCGAGCACTCCGCTCACGGTTCGTTGGACGGCGTCCGAGGGCACGTGGGCGTACGTGAACGAGACCTTGATCGTGGGCATCAAGGACGCGTTCGCCCTGCTGGGAATCGACGTGGAGAGCGACACGTTGGAGCTGCTGGGCCTCTCGATCTCGGCCTCCGACACCACGATCGTGTTTCCCGGTGAGTTCGGGATCTTCAGCCGCTTCGAGCTCGACCAGGAACTCGCGACGAGCCTCCAGGACGGCCTGCCGCCGG
This sequence comes from Gemmatimonadota bacterium, assembly GCA_022560615.1. Taxonomy (NCBI): domain Bacteria; kingdom Pseudomonadati; phylum Gemmatimonadota; species Gemmatimonadota bacterium. The sequence continues at coordinate 45,098 of JADFSR010000008.1, read as the reverse complement.
GTACCCGGGCGGCGGTGATGATTTCGGCGACGGACCGGAACTATGTGAACTGGGTCCGGGGCGGCAATTTCAACCCGTCGGGGCAGGTGCGCGTGCCGAGCATTCGCGGGGACGGCACGGGGGTCTTCGCATCTACGGTGACCCGCACTTTCGAAGTCGTCGTGGACCCGGCTCCCCTGGGTGGCGCCTTCTCGGTGCCCGCCTGCCCAGCGTCCTAGCTGCCCGTGGCTGAGGTACAGTGGGCCGTTAGCACTAGCAACTAGCACTAGCACTAGCGAAGGATTTCCCGCACACGGTCGATCACCAGGTCGACGGCTGCCCGGTTGAAGCCCCCTTCGTGGATCGTGAGGTCAGCGTAGCGCCGGCTGGGTTCCACGAACTCCAGATGCATGGGGCGCACTGTCTTCTCGTACTGCTCCACTACGGATTCAGCGGTTCGTCCGCGCTTCTCGGTGTCGCGTCGCATCCGCCGAATAAGACGTACGTCTGGCTCCGTGTCCACGAAGACCGCCAGCTCCATGACCTCTCTCAGCTCCGCGTGGGCGAGAACCAGAATCCCATCGAGAACGATCACCGGCGTTGGCTTCACAGTGACCGTTCGCTCGCCACGAGTGTGGGACGAGAAATCGTACGTCGGGGCGTGGATTGCATCGCCTGCGAGCAGCTCCCGCAGATGCCTCACGAGCATCTCGGTCTCGAGGCTGTCGGGGTGGTCGAAGTTGACCGCCGCTCGCTCTTCGAACGGCAGATGCACGAGATCCCGGTAGTACCAGTCGTGCCGAATGACGGAGGCGACGTCGTCACCGAGCGACCGGACGAGTTCGCGCACGACCGTCGACTTGCCAGAACCGGAACCACCCGCGACCCCGAGGATCACAGGCCGTCGCCCCACGGTCAGGCTTCGTCCGGGACCACCAATATTCGCCGGGCGAGGTGGTCCTGGACCGCTAGGGCGACGCCTTCGTCGCCACCGACGGTGACGCCTACGACCCCGTCCACGTCCTGGGTCGAGTCGACCAGCACCGCAACCCCCGGCACGAGCCCGTCGGCCGCCATAGAGCGGAGCTCGTCGGCTTCCTCGTCGCGGACCTCGCGGATGCGCACCCTCGTTCCGCGTGCCGCGTCCGCAAGCGTCGCCAGCTTCGGGGCCTCGATCTCGCCGGCTCGTGTTGGAATGGGAGAGCCGTGCGGGTCGTGACTCGGGGAGCCCAAAGCGGTCGCCATGCGGTCGACGAGCTCATCGGAGGCTGCATGTTCGAGGCGCTCCGCCTCCGCGTGCACATCGTCCCACTTGTACTCCAGCAGTTCGCAGAGGTAGGTCTCGATGACGCGGTGGCGTCGCAGGACCTTGAGCGCTGCCCGCTCGCCGGCACCGGTGAGCCGGACGCCACGGTAGGGTACGTAGCCCACCAGTCCGGCCTCGGCCAGTCGCTTGACCATGCCGGTTACCGAGGCCGGCTGAACGTCCAGAGCTTCTGCGATGGCGCTGGTGGAGGCTGGATCGCCGCCATCGGAAAGCCCGAAGATGGCCTTCAGATAGTCCTCGACTGACCGTGAGAGTTCGCGCTGTGGCATGGCTTCGAAGCTACTGAGGCGCATTCAGGTCGTCGAGAGTTCACCGGATGCTTTTTTTCTTGGGCCGTCCTGGGTGTTGGTATAACTTTTAAACCTGTTCGGGCGCATCGGTGTGGCTCGACGAAATGTTTCAACGGGTCCGGAATGAGTTCGAAGGACCGCATACGCCCCTATCACGCAGGCAATAAGACGCCGGGCCAGGAGGCGGCCGACGCCGTTTCGGCCGTATTGAAAGTTGCCGCCGAGCGCGACGAGGCCCAGCAGAAAAAGCGGCCGCAGAAGACGCAGGCGAAGTGGGTGCTTCCGTTGGGCATCAATCTGGGCGCCTTCGCCGTCTACTTGTTGATCGCACCGCCGGCGTGGGTCGTCATGAACCCCATTGAGGCTGCACCCATCGAGCAGCAGACCGACCACATGAGGTTGGCGATGTACATGCAGGCGATGCGAGTGGACGAGTATCGCGAACAAAACGGCGAGCTTCCGGCAGCACTCGAAGACGCGGGCAGCACGGTCCCGGGTGTCGAGTACTTCATGATCGGGGCGAACCGGTACGAGTTGATCGCGACGATCGGGACTGAGGTGGTGCGCTACGACTCGTCCGAATCAGCGAACGAGTGGGTCGGCTCCGACGCGGCAAGCAAGCTTCGGGGGGAGTCCTGATGAGCCGGATCGAGCGCCGTGATTCACGCCGCGGAGGGTTCACGCTCATCGAGCTTGTGATCGCAGCATCGATCATGGGTATTCTGGCCGGGTTGGCGATTCCCAACGTGCAAACGATGATCTACCGCGCTCGAGCCACCGACGCGGCGTCGACCATGGAGGTCGTGCGCGTCGCGGCGCTCAACTACCAAGCCGATCTGCTCGCTTGGCCCGCCGAGACCGCGGCCGGGGTGATTCCAACGGGGCTCGGTCCCTACCTACCCGAAGGCTTCACCTTCTCTGGGGATGGGTATCAGCTCGACTTCGAGAGCTGGTCGCTGCCCGGTGGCCTGCCGGGAGATCCGAATACGACGATGCTGATCGGCGTCTCGGTCGTTGCTGACGAGGACGACCTCGGGAACGCGATCGCGGCCTTGCTTGGCGGGGCGGTCGTCTTCTCCGTCGGCAATACCCACACGATCGTAATCGACCGTAGTTAGCAGCCCGTGGTAGAAGTACAGCGGGCCGTGCCACCGTAACCCACGAACCAGTATGTATTTCACACTCGGTGTTGGGCGCAGGGGGGTCGCGGCCCAATAGGTCGTCTCTCCTCCTCGGACCACCGCCTTCGGCGGCGGTGCCCGCTACGGCTACGACTCGTCGTCCTTCCTACTCTTGAACTCGCGAGATCGGGCACCCGCGCCGAAGGCGTGGGTCGCGCGGCGCGCCCTACCTGTGCAGAGGCTCCCTAGGGCTCGGGGCTCGCTGTGAGGTTAAGAACGTGGATCGAGAGGCCGATATCGTCGCTGCGTGTGCGCTGGGAGCACCCAACATACACGGGTCACGGAACGTCCTGCAAACCGGCGAAAAATAACGAAAAACCGCCGATCGCCAGGTTGACACTCCAGAGGCGCGCCGGGTACCTTTTTGCGACCTTAGTGAACTATTTCACAAACCCACCGGCACCATGTCGGGAGACTATCTCCCCCTCCTTCTGCTGTTCGGCGTTTCCATCGTGAATGCTATCGGGATGGTGGTTGTATCGCACATCCTGAACCCGCGCCGTGACACGCCCCAGAAGCTGATGCCCTACGAGTCGGGCATGATCCCGCTCGGTAGTACGCGGGCACGCTTCTCCGTGAAGTTCTACATGGTTGCGATCAGCTTCATCGTCTTCGACCTGGAGACGATCTTCCTGATCCCTTGGGCTGTGCAGATGCGCGAGTTGGGTTGGAGCGCCTTCCTGGCGATGAGCATGTTCGTCGTCGTGCTCGCCGTCGGTCTCCTCTATGAGTGGAAGAAAGGAGGTCTCGAATGGGACTGAAAGACATTCTGCCCGGCGGAGGCACGAGCGCTACGACGGGCGGCATCTTCGGAGCGGGTAGCCCGACCTTCCTAACCAGCAAGATCGACTGGATCGTCAACTGGGGCCGGAGGAATTCCCTCTGGCCGATGCCCTTCGGCACCGCCTGCTGCGCGATCGAGATGATGGCATCGGCCGCGTCCAACTTCGACCTCGCTCGTTTCGGCATGGAGCGCATGTCGTTCAGCCCGCGTCAAGCAGACGTGCTCATTTGCGCGGGGCGCGTACCGTACAAGCTCGCTCCGGTCCTTCGCCGAGTCTGGGACCAGATGCCGCAACCGAAGTGGTGCATCTCGATGGGCGCGTGTGCGAGTTCGGGCGGCGTGTTCGACGTGTATTCGATGGTGCAGGGAATCGATACCATCGTTCCAGTCGACGTCTACATCCCAGGGTGCCCGCCGCGTCCAGAAGGCTTGATCTATGGGCTGATGATGATCCAGGAGAAGATCCGCCAGGAGTCGCTCACGCGTCACTTCGAGCACCGCGCCGAGGACCCGACGCTCGTGGCCAAGCCGCGGGCGAGCGACGTCGAAGTGGCCGAGCTCTCGGGTCCGTTTGGGAACTCGACACAGCAGGATCAGCTGTCGACCGGGGAGGCGGTCCGTGCTGGATCAACCTCCGACGATCTCCTTCCGTAGCCGATGACGGACAAGAAAGGCGGGAGCGGACTGAATGCGGTCGACGAGGGTCCCCTCTCCTCTGACGTATCCAGTGCAGACCACAGCGGCAACGAGGGCGATCCGAGCGAGCACGCTTCGGTCGCCGCACTCATGGAGCGTTTCGGCGATGCGGTGGTTCGACACCGCGTATACGTAAGCGGCCAGCACGTCGTCTGGATCGCCCCGGAGAGGAGTCACGAGATCCTGGGCTGGCTGCAGGCGGATCCCGATCATCGCTACGACATGATGTCCGACGTGACTGCCGTGGACTATGGGGGTGGCCGACCTGTGAATGTGGTCTACCAGATGTACTCGACGGTGCACAAGCGCGAGCTGCGTGTCCGCTGTGAGCTGCCGCTCGATGCGCTCGAGATCGATTCGATCGTCGACCTCTGGAAGGCGGCTGATTGGTTGGAGCGCGAGGTCTTCGACCTCTTCGGCGTGACCTTCAAGGGCCACCCGGATCTGCGCCGCATCCTCATGCCCGACGACTACGCCGAGGGTTACCCGCTCAGGAAGGACTTCCCGCTGCGCGGCCGCTTCTCTCGGGCGGAACAGACTCGCCGGGCGCTCAACCAGGATGTGGAGCGCTTCTACCTCGCGGAGGACCTGAGTGCCGGACACGCCCCGCAAGAGGTGGCACCCGTCGAAGTCGGTACGCCCGCGTCGCATGACGCCGAGCAAGACGCCTGATGGCGCAGAAGACGATAGAGCTCGAGCTGGGGCGCGGACGCGAGATGGGTGTGGACGGAAACCCCTCGCTCAGCCCCATCGCTCCGTTCGACATCGCGGAGCCGGACATGAGCACCGAGCACATGCTCATCAATATCGGGCCGCAGCACCCGGCCACGCACGGCGTGCTCCGGCTGGTCTGCGAGCTCGACGGCGAGACGGTCAAGAAGGTCGTCCCGCATATCGGGTATCTGCACTCGTCGTTCGAAAAGCTGGGCGAGTACCGCACGTGGAATCAGATCGTCACGCTCACCGACCGCATAGACTACCTGGCGCCGCTGATCTACAACTGCGCCTACGTGATGTCCGTGGAGAAACTCATGGGCATCGAGGTCACCGAACGCTGCAAGGTCGTCCGGGTGATCCTCATGGAGATGGACCGGATTTTCGCGCATCTGCTCTGGCTCGGCACGACCGCCATCGACGTGGGTGCGTTCACGCCGTTCCTGTACTCCTTCCAGGAACGGGAACGCATCTACAAGCTGCACGAGTCGCTTACGGGCGCCCGCATCACGACGTCGGCCACGCGCGTCGGCGGTATGATGGCGGATCTTCCCGCGGGGTGGACAGACGCGCTGCGCGAGTTCTTGAAGACGTTCCCGAAGACGCTCGCCGAGATACACCAGCTGCTGACCAGGAATCAGATCCACATTGGGCGTACGCAGGGCATAGGCGTGATCAACGGTGCAGACGCGATCAACTACGGCTTCACGGGCCCGAACCTGCGCGCCACCGGCGTCGACTACGACGTGCGTAGGGACCGCCCGTACTACGACTACGAGACGTACGACTTCGAGATACCGATCGGCGAGCACGGCGACTGCTACGACCGTTACCTGTGCCGCATGGAAGAGATGGAGCAGAGCGTGGGCATCCTCCACCAGGCGCTCGATCGCTTGCCGGGGGGACCGATCAACGTCGAGGACCCGAACATCTCGCTGCCCTCCAAGACGGACGCGATGTCCGACATGGAGAGCATGATCCATCATTTCAAGGTCATCACCGACGGCATTCCGGCCCCCGAGGGCGACTGTTACTTGGCGATCGAAGGCTCCAAGGGCGAGCTCGGCATGTATTTGGTCGCTGAAGAAGGGGACACCAAGCCAGTGCGCTGGCGCGTGCGTCCGCCGTCTTTCGTGAACCTGTCCGTGATCGCGAAGCTCGCCGAGGGCCACCTGTTGTCCGATCTGATCATGATCAACGCGAGCCTGGACATCGTGCTGGGGGAGATCGACCGGTGAGCGACGTTCCGTTCAGGAACCCTGGATGGGCCGGCAACACGGGCGACTTCGATCTCACCGAAGACCAGGTCCGGGGCGACGACTTCGTCGGTGTGCGTCCGAAACACGGTGGACATGCCTCGGGAGCGGGGACGATGCCGTTCATGCTGTCCGAAACGAACCCCGAGGCGGCGCTCTTCGAAGGCGAGTATCAGGAGCGGTTCGAGAAGATCCTGACCCGCTATCCCGAAAAGCGCGCCGCCTTGATGCCCGCGCTCGCGCTCGCGCAGGAATTGCGCGGCTACGTGAGCCCCGAATCGATGGATCGTGTCGCCGAGCTACTCGGGCTAGCCCCGGCGTACGTGCGTGGCGTCGCGACGTTCTACACGATGTACAACAAGCGGCCGGTCGGCAGGCATCTGGTTCAGGTGTGCACGAACATATCCTGCAATCTGTGCGGCGCCGAGGACGTGCTCGAGGCGTTTCTGCGCTACACCGACACCGAGTTGGGTGAGACCTCCGAAGACCGGAGCTTCACCGTGATCGAGGCGGAGTGCCTAGCGGCGTGCGGCTTTCCGACCTGCGTCCAGATCAACTCGCGTTATTACGAGAACGTGACTCCAGCCGAGGTGCCCAAGATCGTCGAGCACCTGAAGGCTCAGTCCGCGGGGGACGGCTGATGGCCTACCCCTACGTGTCGGACAGAGAGGTTCGCGTTCTCAGCACCTATTTCGGCGACCCGAAACAGCGCCACATCGACACCTATGTGCAGCGCGGCGGCTACAAGGCGCTCGAGAAGGCGCTCGGAATGGGCCCGGACGACGTCGTGGACATCGTGAAGTCCTCCGGTTTGCGGGGGCGCGGCGGTGCCGGCTTTCCCACGGGCGTGAAGTGGTCCTTCATGCCCAAGGAGCCGCGGAAACCCCACTACATGCTGTGCAACGCCGACGAATCAGAGCCGGGCACCTTCAAGGATCGTGAGCTCATCCGGTGGGATCCGCACCAGCTCATCGAGGGCTGCCTGATCGGTGCACACGCGATCCGCGCCCAGCATGTCTACATCTATTGCCGGGGTGAGTTCTTCGAGGCGAACCAGGTGCTCGCGCGCGCGGTCGAGGACGCCTACGCCAAGGGCTACATCGGGGAGAACATCCTCGGCTCCGGCCACACGATCGACGTCACCCTACATCAGGGAGCCGGCGCCTACATCTGCGGTGAAGAGACCGGCATGATGAGCTCACTCGAGGGCCGCCGCGGTGAGCCTCGCATCAAGCCCCCGTTCCCGGCAGCGGTCGGAGCGTTCGGCAAGCCGTCCACGATCAACAATGTGGAGACGTTGTGCGCCGTTCCGCACATCGTGAGCAACGGTGGCGACTGGTACCGGCAGTACGGGACCGAGAAGAGCCCGGGCACAAAGCTGTTCTGCGTGAGTGGCCACGTGAACAAGCCTGGCAACTACGAGCTCCCGCTCGGCTTCCCGCTTATCGAGCTGATCGAGGACGTATGCGGCGGCATGCGGGACGGGAACGCTTTGAAGGCCGTGATCCCCGGCGGTTCGTCGGTCCCCCTCATCAATGCCGAGGAGGCGCGCGCGTGCAAACTCGACTACGAGGGCTGCGTCGAGGTCGGAACGATGCTCGGCTGTGCCTCGGTCATCGTGATGGACGAGACTGCGGATATCGTGAAGCAGGTCCGCCGTATGGTCGACTTCTATGCGCACGAGTCGTGCGGGCAGTGCACGCCGTGTCGTGAGGGGACGTCGTGGACCGCTCAGATCCTCAAGCGGATCGAGAATGGGAAGGGGACCGAGGACGATCTCGATACGCTGATGGAGATGACAGAGAACATGGTCGGCACGACGATCTGTGTTCTGTCCGACTCCGTGGCGGCTCCGGTGCAATCGTCGATCGAGAAGTTCAGAGATGAGTATCTCGCCTTGATCCGGCGCGGTGAGCGCGTGGCGGTCGCCTGATGGCCGTCACCCTCACCATCGATGGCCGCGAGGTCACGGTCTCCAAGGGAACCACGATCCTCGAAGCCGCGAAAACCATCGGCCAGGAGATCCCACACTATTGCTATCACCCGGGCATGTCGTCTCCCGCGATGTGTCGCCTCTGTCTCGTGGAGGTTGAGGGTGCCCCCAAGCCGATGCCTGGATGCGTGACGACGGTGATGGACGGCCAGGTCGTGCACACCCAGTCCGAGCAGGCCAAGGCGAGTCGCCAGGCCGTGCTCGAGTTCTACCTGGTGAACCATCCGCTGGACTGCCCGATCTGCGACATGTCCGGTGAGTGCGACCTTCAGGACTACGTGCACGAAGAAGGCCGCGAGAGCGGGCGCTCGCGTGAGCCGAAGAGAGTTTTTGGGCGAGACGACTTCGGCGGTGACGTGCTCTTCTACGGCGACCGCTGTGTGATGTGCACGCGCTGCGTCCGCTTCATGAGCGAAGTGGAACAGGATGCTCGACTGACCGTCGTGGACCGAGGCAACCGCTCAGTCATCGACACCTTCTTCGAAGAAGGTCTCGAGGGCACGCATTGGCATGGCAACATCGTCGATATCTGCCCGGTGGGCGCCTTGGTCTCGAAGGACTTTCTGCACAAGGCGCGTGCGTGGGACCTCGAACACACACCCTCGATCTGCACGAGCTGCTCGCAAGGCTGCAACATCGAGCTGCACACCCGCGACAACCTGGTTCAGCGCCTCAAGCCACGTGAGAACCTCGACGTCAACGGTTGGTGGATGTGCGACCACGGTCGCGAAAACTACGAGTGGATCAACCAGGGCGCTCGTATCGAGGCACCTCTAGTGAGGGACGGCAGCGGTGGCTCCAAGACCGTCGGCTGGAAGGGGGCGCTCGCCGCTTTGCTCGAGAAGGCGGAAGGTGCCGGTTCGGTGAAAGCCGTTGCTTCGCCGCTCGCCTCGAACGAAGATCTCGGGCTCCTGAAGGCGTTCGTCGAGGCGCTCGGTGGTGGTGATACCGTGTACCGCTCCGCCCGGGCTGAGCACGAGATCGTACTCAAGGGCTTCCCGTCGCTAGCTCGGCGAAAGGACCTCGCGGCGAACACGACGGGCGCCGAGCTCATCGGCCTGGCTCGCACGGGCGCAGATGACGCGACTGGCGGCCTGGATGAAGTGGCCGGCCACGACGGCGTGCTCTTGGTTCTGGGGGATGCACTGGAGGACCAGGACGCGGACTTCGGCAAGAACGCTGCGCTCTACGTCTTCCTCGGTAGCCACGAGTCGGCAGCTTCGACCGAAGCCCACTTCGTGCTCCCGGTGACGACCTTCGCTGAACAGGAGGGCACGTTCACGAATCTGTCTGGGCGTGTGCAGCGCTTCTGGCCGGGGCTGCAGGCGCCGGGCATGGCGCGCCCACCCTGGCTCATTCTGGGAGCGCTGGTTGCCGAGCTGATCGAGACCGACGCGCCGCGTAGCGCGGCGGACGCGTTCGCGACGCTCGCGAGCAGCGTTTCCGCCTTCAGTGGTCTGACTTATGACGACATCGGCATGCGCGGCGCGGTCGTGAACGAAACCGTGTCGCTCTCGGGAGTCTGACCGGATGGAACTCCGACCCATTGAGGGAAACTGGGAGCTCTTGGCGATGAGCCTCAAGGTCACGGTGATGTTCACCGCGCTGATGCTCGTCGTGGCATACACGACCCTCGCCGAGCGTCGTGTGTCGGCCTGGATCCAGGACCGCCACGGTCCCAACCGAGTGGGTCCGTTCGGGCTCCTTCAGCCGATCGCGGATGGCCTCAAGAGCATCCTGAAGGAAGAGACGGTCCCGGCGACTGCTTCGAAGGTCTTCTTCGTCATGGCCCCAATGCTGGTGCTCGCGCCGGCGTTGGTGACGTTCGCCGTCATCCCGATTGCCGCGCCTCTTCCGACGCGCGCCGGTGTCGTCGACATGATCATCGCGGACGTACCGATCGGGATTCTGTATGTGCTCGCGTTCAGTTCGTTGGCGGTGTACGGGGTCGTGCTCGGCGGCTGGGCGTCGAACAACAAGTACGCCTTCCTGGGCGCGCTGCGCGCGTCGGCCCAGATGGTGAGCTACGAGGTCGCGCTCGGCCTCTCGCTCATCCCGGTGCTGATGCTGGCCGGAAACGTGACGCTCACTGAGATCATCTGGCAGCAGCAACAGCTCGGCATGTGGTTCGCGCTCCCGCTGTCGCTCGCATTCATTCTCTTTGTGATCTCGGCGTTCGCGGAGACGAACCGGCTGCCCTTCGACATGGCGGAAGCCGAGTCGGAGCTCATCACCGGCTACCACACCGAGTATTCCGCGATGAAGTTCTCGGCGTTCATGATCGCCGAGTTCGGACACATGGTCACCGCGTCGGCGCTCATGGCGACGCTCTTCCTGGGAGGCTGGGATCTGCCCGGCACCTGGGACGACGCCTTCTGGTACGACGGCCAGCTCATCAAGGGCTTCGCGGCCGACGGCGGCGTAGTCCTGGCGAGCCCAGCGTTGTGGAAGACGCTCGCGACCTTCGCCGGCTTCGCGGCCAAGACCAGTTTCTTCCTGCTGCTGTTCATCTGGGTCCGGTGGACGCTTCCACGCTTCCGCTATGACCAAGTGATGGCGCTGGGATGGAAGGTCATGCTGCCGACTGCGCTCGCCTATGTGATGCTGATCGGCGCTACGATCCTCACGCTCGACGAGATCGGAATGGCGTGGGGCTTCGGCTACGGGGCCGCGCTCACCGCGGTTAGCACGGTCGCCACGGTCGGCTTCATGTTCGTCTTGGACCGCGGTCGTGTCATCACCGGAGCCGCTGCCCAATACGCTCAGAAAGTGGAGGTGAAGATCATCTCTCAAGCCGCTCCCGCGGGGGATTGAGGCGTCCAGCTCATGGCCATTTCAGTCAAAGTGATGCACCGACCGGAGCCGGAGTCGACCTCCTACCTCCGCGCCGCGCTCAGCGGCATGGCTCTCACTTTCAAACACATGGTCAATCCGGCTGCGGTGACACAGCAGTATCCCGAGGAGCAGACCGACCTGAGCCCGCGCTGGCGCGGCACGCACCGCATGGCGGTTCACGCGGACGGACGTCCGAAGTGCGTCGCGTGCGGGCTCTGTCCGACGGTGTGCCCGGCCAACTGTATTCGGCTCGTCGGTGGTGAGGACGACCAGGGCAATCGGTACCCGATCGTGTACGAGATCGACGAGTTCCGGTGCATCTTCTGCGGCATGTGCCAGGAGGTATGCCCGGTCGAGGCGATCTATGTGGGGCGGCACTTCGAGAATGCCGAGTATACACGCGACCGGTTCATTTACGATCTGGACCGATTAATGGAACAAGACCACCCAAAGACGCTTCTGTGGGATCCCTCCGACCCGCGGTCGGAGTGATCGGCTCTCCGATGATCACCGTTCTTTTCTACGTCTTTGCGGCGATCGCGGTGGGGGGGGCGCTTGGGGTCGTGATGTCGAAGAATCCGGTGGGGAGCCTGCTCTCGATGATGGCTACGCTGGGCGGTATAGCGGCGATTTTCGTGCTGCTGGAGGCGCATTTCCTGGCGGCGATCCAGATCATCGTGTATGCCGGCGCGATTATGGTGCTCTTTCTCTTCGTTATCATGCTGCTGAACCTGGGGCACGATTATCAGAAGGATCTCAAGGGCGGTGTGTTCGCGCTGTTCTCCTTCGCGACGGTCGGAGCGATGGCGGGCTTCTTGTCGATTCGGTTGGGCGGCGCCGGTCTCGCCGAGGATGGTCCCGGCGGTGCCGCGATCGACGCGGCGATAGCCGAACACGGCGTCGTCGGCGCCATCGCTCAACCGCTCTACACGACGTATGTCGTGCCCTTCGAGATCACGGGCATCTTGCTGCTCGTGGCGATCGTGGGTGCGCTCGTCCTTGCCAAGAAGAACGTCGCATGATCACCGAGGCGCTCGTTCTCAGCGCATTTCTGTTCGCGCTGGGCACCTTTGGTGTGCTCGTGCGTCGGAACGCGATCATCATGTTCCTGTGCATCGAGCTTCAGCTCAACGCGGTGAACCTCACGTTCGTCGCGTTCTCTCGGCTGCACGGCATCGACGGGCAGATATTCGTCTTCTTCGTGATGACCGTCGCGGCCGCCGAGGCGGCCGTCGGTCTGGCTATCATCATCTCGATTTTCCGGCACTACGAGACGGTGAACGTGGACAAGTTCAAACTGCTGAGGTGGTAGCGGCGTGCACGCTTCCTTGGCAGTGATGCTGTTCCAGGGCGGTCCGGACGCCGCGGAGAGCGCCGCACACTTCGAGCCGTTCCTGCTGGGTTGGATCGTGCTGCTCCCGCTGATCGGCTTCATCATCAACGGGATTCTGGCGCTCCTGCACGCGAACGTGTCCGCGGACGCGGTTCGCGCCGGTGGTGAGCTCGACCTCGACGAGGGCGGTCGGCCGTTGACGCACACGCTCCCGAGTCTGATCGGCCCGGGTGTGTTGCTGCTGGCGTTCCTTATCACGCTCGTGAACTTCGTGCGCATGTTGGGCGCGCATCTCGAAGCGCCGGTGGTCGTCACCTACTGGACCTGGATGGCGACGGGCACCCTCACGGTCGATGCCGCGCTCCAGCTCGATCAGCTCTCGATGATCATGATGATGATCGTCACGGGCGTGGGCTTGCTGATCCACGTGTTCAGCGTCGGCTACATGAAGGATGATCCGGGTTATCCCCGCTACTTCGCCTACCTGAACCTCTTCATCTTCTTCATGCTCGTGCTCGTGATGGGCTCGAGCTACCCGCTCATGTTCGTGGGCTGGGAAGGTGTTGGGCTGTGCTCGTACCTGCTGATCGGATTCTGGTTCAGTGACCGCGAGAAGTCGGACGCGGGCAAGAAGGCGTTCATCGTCAATCGCATCGGCGACCTCGGCTTCCTGGTCGCGATGTTCTTCCTGTTCACGACGTTCGGTACGTTGGATTTCGTGCCGGTCTTTGCGGGAGCCGAAGGAGCGCTCGTCTACGGCGGTGGGCTCGTCACGGCGATCACGCTCTTCTTTTTCTTGGGCGCCGCGGGCAAGAGCGCTCAGATGCCGCTCTACGTTTGGTTGCCCGACGCGATGGCAGGCCCGACGCCGGTCTCCGCCCTCATCCACGCGGCTACCATGGTCACGGCCGGCGTGTACCTCGTCGCGCGCTCGGCGGTGCTCTTCGCGCTCTCGCCGATCGCTAGCGCGACGGTCGCAGGCGTCGGCGTCTTGACCGCGCTCTTCGCTGCGACGATCGCGCTCAAGCAGAACGACATCAAGAAGGTGCTCGCGTACTCCACGGTCTCTCAGCTCGGCTACATGTTCGTCGCCGTCGGGGTCGGAGCGTACAGCGCGGGCATCTTCCATCTGATGACGCACGCGTTCTTCAAGGCTCTGCTTTTCCTCGGCGCGGGTGCCGTGATCCACTCGATGCACGGTGCGTATCACAGCACGCACAGCCACGAAGATGCGCAGGACATGCGAAACATGGGTGGGCTGAAGAAGCACATGCCGATCACGTGCGCGACCATGTGGATCGCGACCCTCGCGATCGCCGGCATCTGGCCGTTCGCCGGCTTCTTCTCGAAGGACGAGATCATCTGGCAGACCGCCGCATTCGGTGGCGCGGCCAGCGCCCCCTATCCGACGCTCTACACGGTGTACTGGATGATCGCGCTCGCCACGGCGATGCTCACGGCGTTCTACATGACCCGCATGATGGTCATGACTTTCCACGGTGAGAACCGCACGGGGGGCGAAGAGGAGAAGACGCTGCACGAGGCGCCTGCGGTCATGTGGGCGCCGCTCGCGGTGCTGGCTGTGCTCGCCGCGGTCGGCGGATGGGTGAACGTTTCTGAGCACATCCGAGATACGCTACTTGGCCTCGGGCCGCTGACCAGCGGCTGGCTCCACGAATGGCTGCATCCGATCACGGAGCAGGCGCAGCGCATCCAGGAGGTCAACCTCGGTGCGCTTGCCGTGACCGCGCCTATCGGTGGCGGCGAAGTCGTCTGGGCCGTTCTCTCAGGTGTAGCTGCGCTCGCCGTCGTCTTCGCCTCGTTCCGCTTCGTCGTCGGCCAGAAGGTCGTGCCGGCTGCGGACGACGTCGAGCCGACCGGCTTCGCCAAAGTGCTCTACAACAAGTGGTACGTGGACGAGCTCTACGACCGCGTCATCGTTCAGCCGGTTCTGGCGCTATCCCGGTTCTGCTGGAAGGTGATCGACGTGGGGATCATCGACGGCGTCGTGAACGGTGTCGGCTGGACGGCGCGAGGCTTGGGCTTCGTCGCCAGCATGTTCCAGACGGGGACCGTGAACACGTACGCATTCATTCTCACCGTCGGCGTCCTAGTCATCCTCGGCGTCTCGATCTTCTGATGGATAGACCGCTGAAAACGGCGCGACCCACGCTTTCAGCGCGGGTACCCCGCGTCACGGTCCGCGCGGGTCGCTGCGACGTACCGTTCGGTACGCCTCACTCCCCGTGCTCCCGTTCCTTGCCATCCATCCGTTTTGAGCGGTCTCAGGACGGTCAGCCATGATGACTTCAATGCTCGAATCGATCGGCTATACAGGGTGGGTGCTGCACGCGCTCATCTGGTTGCCCGTCATGGGTGTGGGGCTCGTGCTCTGGGCTGAGGAGGAAACGGCCAAGAAGGTGGCGTTTTGGTGGTCGATGGGCGTGATGGTTCTGAGCCTCGGCCTGTGGTGGGCGTTCGACCCGACGTATGGCGGCATGCAGATGGTGAGCACTACCCCGTGGATCGAGACGTGGGGCGTGAGTTATTCGCTCGGGATCGATGGCATCAGCCTCTTCATGGTGATGCTGACGACGTTCACCAGCGCGATCGCGATCCTCGGGTCCTTCAACTACATCCAGGAGCGGCAGCGCGCGTTCTATGCGCTGATGCTGCTTCTACAAGCGGGTGTGGTCGGCGTCTTCGTCGCCACCGACCTCCTCCTCTTCTACGTGTTCTTCGAGCTCACGCTCGTCCCCATGTATTTCATCGTGGGTGTGTGGGGCGGGGAGCGCCGCATATACGCGGCGATCAAGTTCTTCCTGTTCACGGCGTTCGGATCTCTGCTGATGCTGGTCGGGATCCTCTACATGGCTTACAAGGCGAAGATGCTGCTGGGCATCCCGACCTTCGCATACGCCGACATGCTCCAGGTGCCGCTCACGGTGACCGAGCAGCTCTGGCTCTTCACGGCCTTCGCGCTGGCGTTCAGCGTGAAGGTGCCTGTCTTTCCGCTGCACACTTGGCTTCCGGACGCCCACGTCGAAGCACCGACGCCGGGCTCAGTGGTTCTGGCCGCGGTGCTTCTGAAGATGGGCACGTACGGATTCCTCCGGTTTCTGCTGCCGCTCTTCCCGGTAGCGGCGCAGCACACGACCGTGGTGTCCGTGATGCTCGTGCTCGCGGTGATCGGCATCATCTACACCGCTTGGGTCGCTGCCGTGCAGCCCGACGCGAAGAAGCTCGTCGCGTACACATCGGTGGCGCACATGGGCTTCGTCGTGCTCGGCGTCTTCGCGCTCACGGTGAACGGTTTGCAGGGTGGCCTCATCGTGATGATCTCGCACGGCATCAGCACGGGCGCGCTCTTCCTACTGCTCGGCATGCTGTACGAGCGCCGCCACACCAGGAAGATCGAGGACTTCGGGGGCATCGGCCGCGTGGCTCCGCTCTTCGCGACCGTATTCGTGCTCACCGCGCTCGCATCGATCGGTTTGCCCGGGACCAGCGGCTTCGTAGGCGAGTTCCTGGTATTGCTCGGGGCGTTCGAGACGCACCCTACCATCGCGGTAGTCGCGACCTTCGGCGTGATCTTTGCGGCGTACTACATGCTGCCGATGGTCCAGAAGATCTTTTTCAACGCGCTCGACAAGCCGGAGAACCGCGAGATGAAAGACCTGTCGCGGCGTGAGATGGCGATCTTGGCTCCTCTGTGCGCGCTGATGATCTGGATCGGCTGGAACCCCACTCCGCTACTGGAGCGCATGGAACCGAGCGTGAACGCGGTTCTCGAACGAGTGGAGGCCGCTGCGCCGACGCAGACCGTGGGCGCCGTTGTCGAGCCGGGCTCGAGCGTACTGATCGTACCGGCGCCGGCGGATCTCGAAGCAAGCGATGACCTCGACGGTGGCGGTCGCTCCACCGACGACGACTAGGCGTACGACTGGGCTCATGGAACTCGACTTCAGCCGGCAGCTCCACTTCTTCTGGGCGCTCCTGCCCGAGATCGTGCTGTGCACGTCCGGCATGGTGGTTCTCATCGCCGGCGTTTCGGGCAAGTACAAGGATGCCGACAAGGCCCCGTCGGGTGACCCGAGCTTCGGGACCACGGCCGACCTTGGATGGCTCTCCCTGGTCGGTGTGCTTTTGGCGGCGGGCGCGAACGGGTGGCTCTATGGCGTCACGGAGGTCGGTCACGACTCCATGATCGCCGTGGATCGTTTCCGGCTCTTCGCGAACTGGATCCTCTTGCTCGCCGCCGCGCTCACCATTCTGATTTCGTTCGCCTACGTGTATCGGCAGCGGCTCCAGGTGGGTGAGTTCTACGCGCTGATTCTGTTCGCAACGGCCGGCGCGATGTTCATGGCGGGCGCGCGCGACCTGATCGTCATCTTCCTTGGACTCGAGGTCATGTCGATCGCCGTGTACGCGCTCACCGCCTTCAACCGCCGCGATCGCAAGTCCGCCGAGGCCGGGCTCAAGTACTTCCTGCTCGGTGCGTTCGCTACGGGCTTCTTCCTCTATGGGATCGCGCTCACCTACGGCGCCACGGGCAGCACGAACATCGCGGTCATCGGGGCGAGCGTGTCGAGCGGCGCCGCGACACCGGGTCTGCTGGCGATCGCCATTGCGCTGCTGACGATCGGATTCGCGTTCAAGATCGCCGCCGTTCCCTTCCACATGTGGACGCCCGACGTGTATGAGGGTGCGCCGGCGCCGGTCACCGCGTTCATGTCCGCGGCGGTAAAGGCGGCCGCCTTCGTAGCATTCCTGCGCGTCTTCCTGGTTGCCTTCGACGATGCGTACGCCACTTGGTTCCCGATCCTGTGGTGGCTCGCCGCGATCACCATGGTCTCGGCGAACCTCATCGCTCTCGTGCAGACGAACGTGAAGCGGATGCTCGCGTACTCGAGTATCGCGCATGGGGGATATCTTCTCGTCGCCGTGACCGCGGCGAACGAGAATGCCGCGGCAGGCATGCTCTTCTACCTGCTCGTATACACGCTCATGAACATCGGCGCGTTCGCGATCGTGATCGGCGTGGCGCACCAGGCCGAGGAGCGCCTGTACATCGACGACTACACCGGCTTCGGTTGGGCGAATCCGACTCTGGGCGTCTTCCTGACGATCTTCCTGCTCTCGCTCGCCGGCTTCCCGGGCACGGGAGGCTTCATGGGCAAGATCTATCTACTTCAGGGTGCAGCCGACTCCGAGCTCTGGTGGCTGATGGTCATCCTCGTGGTTTCGACGGTGGCCTCGTACTGGTACTACCTGCGCATCGCGTGGGTCATGTGGATGAAGAACGCCACCAGCGAGAGCCAGCACGACCTCGTCATCACGCCGTTTCCGATGTACCTCGCGCTGATCGTGTGCGTCGGGCTCATCCTGTACACGGGTATCTTCCCCGGTGCGGCGCTCGAGTTCGCGCGCGCGAGCGTGCAGGGGTTGGGATCGATCGGGGGTGGCATGCTCGGGATAACGTCGCAGTAGGGATAGCCTGCGCGGCAGACCCCTACCAGACCACGATATGGCTTTCTCCGACCACATCTTTCGGCAGTATGACATCCGCGGCATCGTGGGAGAGGACCTCGACGCCGGTGTAGCGGAGCTCGTGGGCCGAGCGTTCGGCTCCCACATGAGAGTGGCGACAGGGCTCGAGGCGCCGAGGGTCGCGGTAGGCCACGACACTCGGCTCTCGTCTCCCGCGCTCGTCGGAGGTCTCATCCGCGGCCTGCTCTCGACGGGCTGCCATGTGCTCGATGTGGGTACGGTGCCGACGCCCGTGCTCTATTGGTCCGAGGTGACCTTCGAGACCGACGGTGCGGTGCAGATCACGGGGTCGCACAACCCGCCTGAGTGGAACGGCATCAAGATGACGCTCGGCCGGGGGTCTCTGTACGGGGATGCGATCCAGGACCTCCTCCGGCGCATCAAGGAGGACGACTTCGAGTCCGGACAGGGCGCGCCGGAACAACTCGACGTCATCGACCAGTACATGGCGGATGTCGCGCGACGCTTCCAGCTCGCTCGTCCCATGAAGGTCGCGGTGGACTGCGGCAACGGGACTGGCTCGCTGGTCGCGGTTCAGTTGCTCGAGGCGATTGGTGTCGAAGTGACTCCGCTCTTCTGCGACTCCGA
The DNA here is from genome assembly GCA_022560615.1 of Gemmatimonadota bacterium. NCBI lineage: Bacteria > Pseudomonadati > Gemmatimonadota > Gemmatimonadota bacterium. The sequence goes on along the minus strand of JADFSR010000008.1, from coordinate 26,572 downwards.
CCCGACGTTCCCAAACCACCATCCCGATCCGACGGTCGACGCGAACCTGGAGGACCTCATCCGAGCGGTGCGTGATACGCCACACGACATGGGGGTGGCCTTCGATGGCGACGCCGACCGCATCGGAGCCATCGACGAGAACGGTGACATCGTTCGCGGGGACATGCTGCTGCTACTGTACGGACTCGATGTGCTCGACAAGCACGGCCCCGGCCAGAAGCTCGTTTTCGACGTGAAGTGCAGTCAGGCGCTCCCGGAGGTTTTCGAGGCGGCCGGCGGGGAGCCGATCATGTGGCAGACAGGCCATTCTCTCATCAAGGAGCGGATGAAGGAGAGCGGTGCCCTTGTCGCAGGTGAGCTGTCGGGTCATATCATGATCGCTGACGACTACCTCGGCTTCGACGACGCGCTGTACGCCGCGTGCCGTCTCATCGAGCTCGTGAGCCGATCCGGCAGATCCCTGGCGGAGATGATTTCCGATTTTCCGGTGTACGTATCGACGGCCGAGATTCGGATCGACGTGACGGAGGAACAGAAGTGGACCGTGGTAGCAGATGCCCTATCGCACTTCAGGACGACACATGATGTCATCGAGGTCGACGGCGTGCGCGTGCTTTTCGGAGACGGATGGGCGCTCCTGCGGGCGTCCAACACGCAGCCGGTCATCGTCGCGCGCTTCGAGGCGCGCACCGAGGAGCGGCTTGCGGAGATTCGAGCGCATATCGCGGACTGGCTCACCGAGAACGGTGTTCCGTTCGCGTAGCGTGTAAGCGCCGATGTCGAGCAAACCTCCGTCGATGCCTACCCTTCCGGGGGGACGCGCCCTGCTCACGATTGTCATCGTGGTGGCCGTCGTGGTGGGCTTTGGACGACTCGCGTCCACGATGTACGTCGAGATTCTCTGGCATGCGCAGACCGGGTACAGCGACGTGTTCTGGCTACGCGTGCTGTGGCAATGGGGTGTGCGAGTTGTGGCCGGTGTCGCGATCGGGGCTCTCGTATTCCTGAACTTGCGCATCATGTCCGAGACTCTGGGCGGCATCCAGATCAAACGTCGTTTCGGGAATCTCGAGATCTCGGAACAGTTGCCGAGGAGCTACGTGCTCTGGGGCATGGGAGGCGCTTCGGCGCTGCTCGCGCTCTGGTTCGGCGGATCCATACCTCAGACTCTGGGCCTGCAGCTCCTTTTGATTCGCCACGCGGAAGCGTGGGGCATCGTCGAACCGATGCTGAACCACGATGTTGGCTTCTACGTGTTCTGGGTCCCGGTGCTCCTGCAGATCGTCGCCTACGCGTTGGTCGTTGTCTTCCTCGTATTCACGCTCGCGACGGCGGGATACGCGGCCACCGGGGCGTTGCGTTGGGGCCGCGGCCGCCTGGAAGCCCAGGACCCGGCGCGCATGCACCTCGGGGTGCTTCTCGCGCTGTTCCTGATCCTGATCGGCGCCCGGCTCTGGCTGAGCCGGTACGAGCTCATCCTCGACGGCACCTCCGATGTGCGTGGGATCTTCGGCTTCACGGACGCCGAGGCGAGGCTGCCGGCACTGCAGACGCTCACGATTATCTGTGTCGTTTCGGGTGTGGCGGTGTTCTGGGGAGCCTGGAAGAACCGAGGCGCAGCGATCGTGAGCGCGCTCGTGGCGGTAGTGCTCGCGATGCTCATGATCGGGCAGCTCTACCCCAGCCTGATCCAGTCGCTGCGGGTCGAGCCCAATGAACTGGAGCGGGAGACGCCGTTCATCGAAAGCAATCTCGAATTCACGCGGATGGGCTTCGGTCTGGACCAGATGGAGCGGCGTCCCTTCGAGTATGCGCAGGACGAAGAGATCGACTGGTCGGTGGCGGCCCGGCAGTTCTCGGGGTTGCCGGTCTGGAACAGGGGCCCGTTGCTCGCGACGTACCGTGAGCTCGAGGCTCGCTACCCCTACTACGACTTTCGGGACGTCACGATCGACCGCTACGAGACCGCGGACGGACCCGTAACGGTCGCGATGTCGGTTCGGGAGGTTGAGCCGCGCGGGATTCAGGATCCAAACTGGCAGAACGTGCATCTGCGCGAGCTCTACGTGGAGGGGATGGGCGTGGTCGCGAGCCTCGCGAGCCAGAGGACTCCGGAGGGGCGCCCGCCGATGCTCATCTCGGGCATTCCGCCGGAGTCGACGACCGACGCGTTCGCCATTCCCGGTCTCAGCCTCAATCGCTCGCAGGTGTTCTTTGGCACGCGGGCTCAGGAATATGCGGTCGTCGATGGCGGCAGCGGCCAGTTCCTCGCCCCGAACGGGGAGCGAGGCGTACCGGGCACGGATTTTCCGGCGGGGATCGAGCTCGGCGGGTGGCTCCGAACTGCGCTGATCGCTTGGCGGTTCGGCGAACTCAACCTCATCTTCTCCGACGAGCTCACGGACGACAGTCGGTTCATCTACAGACGCCAAGTCACCGAGCGGGTGCTTGCGATCGCGCCGTTCCTCCGGTTCCCGGAGGTGCCGTACCCGGTCGTGCTGGACGGGCGGGTCGTGTGGATGCTCGAGGGCTTCACCGCGACCGGTGCCTTCCCGCTTTCGACGGTGCATCAGTTCGGCACGATCCGATCGCGGGTGAGGTACGCACGAAACTCGGTGAAGGTCACCGTGGACGCGGTAACCGGCGAGGTGGACTTCTACCGCGTCCCGATCGACGACCCGCTGCTCGACGCGTACGAGCGTGTGTTCCCCGGGCTACTTCAGCCTCTGGAAGAGATGCCGGACGAGATGCGGGCCCACATCCGCTACTCCAGAGCGATGCTGGACCTGCAGAGTCGTGTTCTCCTCCAATACCACCAGGAGACGGCGCCGGCGTTCCACGGCCAGCAGGATGTCTGGGATTCTCCGCAGGAGCTCGCCCAGGGCCCGAACCCGGTCCCGTATCAGCCCGAGTACGGCCTCTATGCTCTGCCGGGGGAAAGTGAAGCGCGATTCCACCTCACGACCGTATTCGTACCGAGGGACCGCCAGAACCTCACCGCGATCCTCGCCGCCCGGACGGATGAACGCGGCGTGCCCGAGTTGATCCTCTACGACGTGCCGGTGACTGACCAGGTGCCCGGGCCCCGTCAAATCGAGGCCCTGGTCGAACAGGATCCGGAGATCTCGCAGCAGTTCTCGCTTTGGCGAACGGGCGGAAGCGAGGTCTGGACGGGGCACCTGCACCTCGTCTCGGTGGGAAAGCGCATCGTGTACATGGAGCCCGTCTTCCTCGCCGCCGAGGCGGACGCGATTCCGGCGCTCAGCCGATTCGTGGTGAGCGACGGTGTCCGCGTGGCGATGACCGAGAACCTGGCCGACGCGATCAGCGAGCTCGCCGGCCTCACCGTGCCGGTGCCCGCCACGGATACGGCGGTGCCGACGCTCGACGCGTCGGCTGGCGGCGACGTGGTTTGGTCCTCCACCGCCCTAGCTCTTCTCGAGCGGGCGGAGGCTAGCGCCCGGGCAGGGGACTGGCAGGGTTACGGCGAGGCATTGGACGAGCTACGTGCGTTGCTTCAGCGCATGGGGTCCGGTGGGGCCTTCTAGTAGCTTCTAAGCTTCCCTCCTCTAAAAGCATATGGATATCCACGAATATCAGGCCAAGGAGCGCTTCCGCCTGGCTGGCATCCCGGTTCCGCCGGGCGAGATTGCGACGACCCCGGAAGAGGCCGAAACGATCGCTACCAAGTACGGCGGCACGGTCGTGGTGAAGGCGCAGGTACACTCCGGCGGCCGGGGCAAGGCCGGCGGCGTGCAGCTCGCCAAGGACGCGGCCGAGGCGAAGGAACACGCCGCGGCCATCCTTGGAATGGACATCAACGGCCTCACCGTAGAAAAAGTGCTCGTGACGCCCGCCGAGGATATCGACACCGAGGCGTACGTCGGCGTGCTCGTGGACCGCAAGAAACGAGCGGCGACGTTCATGGTCTCCGCCGAGGGCGGCGTGGACATCGAGCATGTCTCCGCAGAGACGCCTGAGCTGATTCGGAAGCTGACGGTTGATCCCCGCTATGGAATCCTCCCTCACCAAGCGTACTGGCTTGCCAACTTCCTGTACGACGATCCGAGCTTGATCAAGCAGGCGAGCGAGATCATCGCGCAGCTCTACGACGCGTTCGTGAGTTCGGGAGCCTCGATGGCCGAGATCAACCCACTCATCACCACCTCCGCCGGTGAGGTCAAGGCGATCGACGCCAAGATGAGCATCGACGACTCGGAGCTGTTTCGTCGTCCCGATGTCGAAGCGATGCGGGACACGTCGTGCGAACCGGCGTCGGAGATCAAGGCGCGTGAGGCAGGCCTCTCGTACGTGAAGCTCGACGGGGATGTCGGGTGCTGCGTCAACGGGGCAGGACTTGCGATGGCGACGATGGACCTGGTGAAGTACTACGGCGGCGAGCCGGCGAACTTCCTGGACATCGGAGGTTCGTCCAACCCCGACAAAGTCGTCGCCGCGCTGGAGATCATCACATCGGATCCGAACGTGAAGGCGATCCTCTTCAACATCTTCGGCGGCATCACCCGGTGCGACGATGTTGCGAAGGGCATTGTAGAGGCGACCAAGCGCATCGACATCGGGCCCCCGATCGTGATCCGTCTCACCGGCACCAACGAAGAGTTGGCTCTTGAGATCCTCGAGGACGCGGGTTTCTCCGCCTTTACGTCGATGGACGCGGTCGTAGAGAAAGCGGTCGAGCTGGCAGCGGGGGGCGCGTAAGCCATGTCGATCTTCATCGACAACGACACGAAGCTGGTGGTACAAGGGATCACTGGGCGGGACGGCTCGTTCCACACGCTGCAGATGATGGAGTACGGCACCAAGGTCGTCGCCGGCGTAACCCCGGGTAAGGGTGGCCAGAGCTTCGAGGGTCCAGATGGCGAGACGGTGCCGATCTTCAACGCCATGGACGAGGCGGTCGCGGAGACCGGCGCCGACACCTCGGTGATCTATGTGCCCCCGGCGTTTGCGGCGGGCGCGATCCTGGAAGCGGCTGACTCCGGCGTCTCGTTGGTTGTCGCAATCACCGAGGGCGTGCCCGTGCTCGATATGGTGAGAGCGCATGCGTTTGCGCGCGACAAGGGCGTGCGTGTGCTCGGCCCGAACTGTCCTGGGCTGATCTCCCCCGGGCAATCGAAAGTCGGCATCCTGCCCGGCCAGATCGTCACCGAGGGACCGATCGGGCTCGTCTCGCGATCCGGTACGCTCACCTACGAGGCGGTCTTCCAGCTCACCAGTGCGGGCCTGGGGCAGACAACCTGTGTGGGTATCGGCGGAGATCCGCTCATCGGGACGAACTTCATCGACTGCCTCGAGGCGTTCGAGGCCGACCCCGAGACCACGGGAGTGGTCATGCTCGGGGAGATCGGTGGCACCGACGAGCAGGAAGCTGCAGTGTATGTCAGCGCCAGCATGTCCAAGCCGGTGGTAGGATTCATCGCCGGCCAGACGGCTCCCCCGGGACGCCGAATGGGACATGCCGGTGCGATCATCAGCGGCTCGGCCGGTACGGCGGAGGAAAAGATGAAGGCCTTCGAGGAAAACGGGATCGCGGTGGCAAAGCGTCCTGCGGACCTCGTCGCTTTGATCCAGGACGCACTGAACTAGGGACAGGGCGGAACGTTATGGAAGACGAACCATTGCTGGTCGAAGACGCTCTGAAGCCAGGGCAATACCGGGTCTATGCGGATACTCCGCTCGCTGAAGTCGTGGACTTGATGGTCCGACGCGAACTGCGCGCGGTGCCCGTCGTCGGTGAACGGTACGAGGTGTTGGGAATCATCACCTCGGGCGACGCGCTGGACCGCGTGCTGAACGAGCGCTCAGGTGCGCCCGACCGGGAGGAGTTGCTTGCCAGGGATGTGATGACGCGAGCGGTGCTTTGCGTGTCTGAGGACCAGCTGCTGGACGAGGCAGCCAATACGATGGTGAACCGGGACGTCGAGCAGCTCCCGGTAGTGCGCGACGGAGAGTTTATCGGATTTGTCACACGCGACACGATTCTGCGCGCTTTCCACGACGGTGTCACTCGGGCGAACAGCGAAGAAGAAAGCGACTCATGAGTCGAACTCTGGCGATCATCAAACCAGATGCCGTCGATGCCGGGAAGGCCGGGAAGATTCTCGCGCACCTGGAGAACGCGGGCTTTTCGGTGACGTCCTTGAAGCTCACAGTCCTCGGCCGGGCCCAGGCACGTGCGTTCTATGCGGTGCACGAGGGGCGACCATTCTATGATGAATTGGTCGAGTTCATGACCTCGGGCCCCGTGATTCCGATGGTGCTCGAGGCGGACGACGCGGTGGCCAAGCTACGCGAAGAGATCGGCGCCACCGACCCGGCCGAAGCCGCGGAGGGCACGGTGCGCAAGCTCTTCGCCGAGTCGAAGGGCAAGAACGCCATCCACGCCTCTGACTCCGACGAGAACGCCGCCAACGAGATCGCTTTCTTCTTCTCCGGACACGAGCGACTAGGGGTCTGGTAGCCTGGACAATTCCCGGCCCCTGGCTAGCTTTCGCAACTATGCTAAGTCTCGATCTCGGTCGCCTGAGCCGGGAGGGTTCCGTGCTGGTCGAGGCTCGACTTCCTGCCGATGCACCACTGTGGGATGAGAGTGGCATCGAGTGGGCTGGCCCGGTCGATGTACGGCTCAAGGCTTCGCACGCGGGCACCGGAGAGGTCGTGGTGCGAGGTGTCATCGAGGGAGCGTTGGCACAGACGTGCAGGCGCTGCCTCGAGCCCGTGACGGGTAGTCTCGAACACGCTGTCACATTGGTTTTTGTATCCTCGGACGCTCCGGGGTTCGAAGACGACGACGGCACTCACGTGTTCGATCCGGGCGGTGAGTTTGATGTGAGCAACGCGGTGCGCGAGGAGCTGATGCTCGCGGTCGATAAATACGTCGTTTGTGATCCCGATTGCCGAGGTCTCTGTCCGACGTGCGGCGTGAATCGGAACACCGATTCGTGCACGTGCACGGTGGAGGAGGCCGACCCCAGGTGGGAGGCACTCAGGGCGCTCAAGAACAAGTGAGTAGGTAATGGCGGTTCCAAAAAAGCGGACCTCGAAACAGCGCAAGCGGAAGCGTCGCACGCACTACAAAGCCGAGGCTGTGACGGTCCACAATTGCCCGAACTGTGGTGACGCCAAGGTCCCGCATCGGGTGTGCCCCAGCTGTGGACATTATCGGGGGGAGCTGGTTCTCGAAGTCGAGATCGACTAGGTCGGGGGTCTCCCGAGCGATGTCGCGGCTCCCTCTCTAGCCTATGCGGATCATCCTCGATGCCATGGGCACCGATCACGCTCCGCGGTCCGAAGTGGCGGGGGCGCTCGAGGCATTGAAGGAACTCGACTCCGACGTCGAGATCGTCCTGGTGGGGGATCGGGATACCATCGAGGCCGAGTTCTTACAGCACGACGAGATTCCCGATCGGCTCTCGATCCACCATGCGCCGGACCGGGTGACACCGGAGGAGTCGCCCTCGAAAGTGATCCGCCGCAATCCCGAGTCTTCGCTGGTCGTGGGGCTCAAGCTCCACCGGGACGGCACGGGGCATGCCTTCGTCAGCGCCGGCTCCACCGGAGCGGTCATGGCGACGTCGCTCTTCACCCTGCGTGCGCTGCCCGGCGTGGATCGTCCTTCGCTTGCGACCACGTTGCCGTCAGCCGGTGCCCCAGTTCTCCTGCTCGACGCAGGTGCGAACGTCGACTGTAAGCCCCACCATCTCGTGCAGTTCGCTCATCTCGGCAACATCTACGCGCAGGACATGATGGGACGGTCGGACCCGAGAATCGCGCTGCTGAACATCGGGGAAGAGCCGGGCAAGGGTGATGAGCTCACGTCTGGGACCTATAGACTCTTGAGGCGAGAGACGGGGCTCAACTTCGTGGGCAACGTCGAGGGGCGGGACATTATCAAGGACGTCTGCGACGTGGTAGTGTGTGACGGTTTCGTGGGGAACGTACTCTTGAAATTCTATGAGTCGGTCGCGGAGTTCATCATCGGTCTAGTCGAGGCGGAGCGGGTAGGGAAAGCTGACGACGGCCTGGACCTCGATCACGCTTTCCGGGTTCTCGACTACGCGGAGACGGGGGGAGCACCCCTCCTGGGTGTCGGGGGCGTCTCGGTGATCTGCCACGGCGAGTCACCTCCGAAGGCCATCCGTAACGCGCTCGCACTAGCCGCAAAGGCGGTTCGCTCAGACATGGTCAGGCACAGTGCCCAGGAGGTCGCATTGGCGCTCGGACCCTCCTCGAGGGAGGCGTCATGAGAAAGCCGAAACCGCTGGTCGAGATCGCGGGCACCGGCCGGTTCCTTCCCGACAACGTCGTGACCAACGAGGACCTCGCCAAGACGCTCGATACCACGGACGAGTGGATACGTACTCGCACCGGGATCCGGGAGCGTCGCATCGCGCCGGACGACATGGGTGCCGCCGATCTAGGAACCGGCGCTGCGAGGAATGCGATGCGAAGCGCCGGCGTCGAGCCGGGCGAGATCGACGTCCTCATCGTAGCCACAGCGACGCCGGACCGGTTACTGCCGTCGACCGCGTGTGACATCCAGGCCAAGCTCGGGTGTAGCAACGCCGTGGCCTTCGATATAGGGGCGGCCTGCAGCGGCTTCATCTACGGTCTGACCCTGGCAGAGGGGTACCTGACGGCTGGTCGAGGGGAAGTGGCTCTCGTCATCTCCGCTGAGAAGATGAGCTCGATCGTCGATTGGGAGGACCGCTCCACCTGCGTGCTCTTCGGCGACGGCGGCGGAGCGGCCGTCGTTCGCCCCGCCAACGAATCGGGGCGTGGAATCCTGTCGAGCCACCTCCGGTCGGACGGGAATCTCGGCGAGCTCTTGTATCGACCGGCCGGTGGAGCTTTGCACCCGATGAGTCAAGCGGTCCTCGACGACAAGACCCACCTCGTCCGCATGAAGGGCCGGGAGGTCTTCAAGCACGCCGTTCGCAACATGGCTGAAGCGTGCGATCACGCGCTGCAAACCGCGGGCCTGACTCCAGACGACGTCGATCTTCTCATCCCGCACCAGGCGAACATGAGGATCATCGAGTCGACCGCCAAGCACGCTGGCATCTCGATGGACCGGGTGTACGTCAACGTCGACCGATACGGGAACATGAGCTCCGCGACGGTCCCCATCGCGATCGATGAAGCTCTGGAGCAGGGGCTCATCGGACCGGGCTCCAACGTGCTCCTCGCCGCCTTTGGCGCGGGCTTCACATGGGGCGCGATGGCGCTCCGTTGGTAGCAGAAAGAGGCGAACGTGTCACTCGCGCTGATCTTTCCCGGGCAGGGGTCACAGGCCGTTGGTATGGGCCGTGCCCTCGCCATTTCAGATGCCAGGGCCGCCGCCGTGTTTGCCACGGCAGACGAGGTGCTGGGGTTCCCACTTTCGGGTTTCATGACGGAGGGCCCGGAGGACGAGCTCACGGCCACCAAGAACGCACAACCGGCCATCCTCGCCCACTCGGTGGCCGTGCTGCGGGTCGTCGAAGACGAGCTCGGTCCAGTGGCTTTCGCTGCCGGGCACTCGTTGGGCGAGTTCAGCGCGCATGTGGCGGCAGGTACCCTCAGCTACGAAGACGCGCTGGCGGCGGTTCATCTCAGAGGCGAGCTGATGTTCCGAGCGGACCAGGAACGGCCGGGAACCATGGCTGCGGTGCTCGGCCTGAGTGACGACGAGATCGAGGCGCTGTGTGCGGAGGTCGATGTCGGTGTTTGCGTGCCTGCCAACTTCAATGCGAGCGGTCAGGTTGTCATCAGCGGTGACATTGCCGGCGTGAAGCAGGGGATGGAGCGCGCGCAGGCGGCGGGTGCGACGAGGGTCGTACTCTTGAAGGTGTCAGGGGCGTTCCACTCTTCGCTCATGGAGCCCGCCGCGGACGGCCTGAGAGACAAGCTCGAGTCGATCGACTTTCAGGACCCGGCATACCCAGTGTTCTCAAACGTCACAGCGAGGCCGGTCACGAGCGGCTCCGAGGCACGGAAGCTGCTGGTCGAGCAGCTCACGTCGCCGGTGCGGTGGAGCGCCTCGGTGGCGGCGATGGTCGAAGCGGGGACGGATCGCTTCCTCGAGATCGGACCTGGCTCCGTCTTGCGGGGCTTGAATCGGCGCAACGCGAAGGGGGTCCCGTGCAGTTCCCTCGGGGAGCCTGAGGACCTTGCAGCACGGTGGAGGGCGCCTGAAGGCGCTTCACAACGGGAGGCTTTGACGAGATGAGCGCAAGAGAGCTCGAAGGCAAGGTCGCCATCGTCACAGGTGGATCGCGGGGGATCGGCCTGGCAATCGCAGAGTCGCTCGCGGACGCGGGAGCCAAGATCGCCGTGATCGGTCGCAACGGTGAGCGCGCCAAGGAGGCCGCGGCCGCCCTGCCGGGCGAGGGACACCGAGGCTTCGCGTGTGACGTGGCGGACTCGACTCAGGTTTCACACACGGTAGCGGCTGTTCAAGAAGGCTTGGGCTCGATCGACATCCTCATCAACAACGCAGGTCTCACGCGGGACAACATCCTACTGCGCATGAAAGATGAGGAATTTGATGAGGTGATAGCTGCTAACCTAAAGGGTGCATTCAACTTCACTCGTGCAGTGACGCGTGGGATGATGAAGAAGCGTGACGGCGTGATCTTGAATATCGCGTCCGTCGTGGGGCTCGTCGGCAACGCGGGGCAGACCAACTATGCCGCTTCCAAGGCCGGCATGATCGGGATGACCAAGAGCGTGGCGAAGGAATTGGCCTCCAGGGGGGTCCGTTGTAACGCGCTTGCGCCCGGCTTCATTCGCACCGACATGACCGCTGCGCTGACCGAGGATCAGATCGAGGACGTAAAGGCCCAGATCCCCCTCGGGCGCCTCGGTGAGACGGACGATATTTCGGGCGTCGTGCGGTTTCTCGTGAGCCCTTCTGCGCGCTACATTACCGGCCAGGTCTTGGCAGTCGATGGCGGAATGGTCATGTAGTGGGCCACACCGCCCTTTTCGTGACGAACAGGAGGGGACATGAGCGAGCCCATCGAGGCCCGTGTGCGCGAGATCATCATCAACGAGTTGGGTCTCGAGCCTGAGAAGGTCACGGACGACGCTTCGTTCGTTGAGGATCTGGGTGCCGACTCCCTGGACACGGTCGAGCTCGTGATGGCGTTCGAGGAGGAATTCGGACTGGACATCCCGGATGAGGACGCGGAGCAAATGCGGACCGTTGGCGATGCGATCAAGTATCTGAAGGAAAACCGCGAAGACTGAGTCCTTCCGGCTTGTTAAAGGCGGCATGACTACGGGGCAGGAGCCGGGGCAGGAGCCTCGACGGGTGGTCGTCACCGGGATGGGTGTCATATCGCCCGTCGGAAACGACCTAGCGAGCACGTGGGACGCTCTGCTCGCGGGCACCAGCGGTTGTGGCCCCGTCACGCTCTGGGAGACGACCGACGAGTTCGCCTGTCGGATCGGGTGTGAAGTGAAGGGTTTCGATCCGCTCGACTATGTGGAGAAGCGCGACGCGAAGCGCTTCGACCGCGTGTCGCTCCTTTCGATCGCGGCTACAGCACAGGCGCTCGAGTTAGCCGGCGTGCCGGACGGTACCCCGGACGGCATGGATCCGAGCCGCTTCGGGGTGATCTTCGGCAGCGGCATCGGCGGGATCGCGACCTTCGAGGAGCAGCACAAGCGCATGCTCGAGGGCGGGCCGAAACGGGTGAGCCCGTTCTTCATCCCGATGTTCATTCCCGACATCTCAGCAGGGCTCATCTCCATACGGTGGAACCTTCAGGGTCCCAACTACGCCACCGTATCGGCGTGCGCGTCCTCGGCGCATGCCATCGGGAATGCCGCGCGCCACATCCGTCATGGCGATGCCGACATGATGATTGCCGGCGGTGGCGAGGCCACGATCACCCCGATGACGTTCGCGGGCTTTTCGTCGATGCGCGCCATGTCGACGAGAAACGACGACCCTTCGGGAGCGAGTCGGCCGTTCTCCGCGGACCGGGACGGCTTCGTGATGGGAGAGGGTTCCGGCGCTTTGGTTCTGGAAGTCCTGGAGCATGCGGAAGCGCGCGGCGCAGAGATTCTGGCGGAAATCGTCGGGTACGGCCTTTCCGGTGACGCGCACCACATCACCGCACCGCCGCCGGACGGGTACGGGGCCCAGCGCGCAATGCGCATGGCAATCGAGTATGCGGGGGCGGCGAGTGAAGACGTGGACTACGTGAACGCCCACGGGACCTCGACGATGGCTGATGCGATCGAGACGGCGGCGATCAAGGCGGTGCTCGGTGATCACGCCTACGACACGGTCGTGGGCTCCACCAAATCCATGACCGGACACCTGTTGGGGGCGGCCGCGGCACTCGAGGCGATCGCATGTATCCAGGCATGCCGGACCGGCAAGATCCCGCCGACCATCAACTATCAGGGCCCGGACCCAGAGTGCGACCTCGAGTACGCGCACGGTGGCATGATCGAGCGCCCCGTCGAGTTGGCGCTCAGCAACTCGTTCGGCTTCGGTGGGCACAACGTCTGCCTGGCGATCCGGCGCTGGGACGCCTGACGCGCGCGGCATGAGAATCGGGACCGGGTACGACTCACATCGCTTTCAGGACGGTAGGGCGCTCGTCCTGGGCGGTGTACATATTCCTGATCACGCCGGCCTCTCCGGCCACTCCGATGGTGACGCGGTTGCCCACGCGATCATCGACGCGATGCTGGGCGCGGCCGCCGCAGGGAACGTCGGCAGTCATTTCCCTCCGGACGACGACGAGTGGAAGGACGCCGATTCCATGGATCTGCTCGCTCGGGCCGTACAGATCCTGGAGGCGCGAGACTACGGGGTCGTCAACGTGGACGTCACCGTGATCTGCGAGAGCCCCAAGATCGGACCCCACGCGGAGGCCATGTGCCTGCGTCTCGGTGAGGTGATGCGGATCTCGTCGACGTCGATCTCGATCAAGGGCAAGAGCAACGAAGGCATGGGCTGGATCGGCGCGGGGGAGGGCATCGCGGTACATGCGGTCGCGCTGATCGAGTCCCAGGTGGGTGGTGGCTCGCCGGAACGCGCGTGAGGCATGGCTAACTTCCTGAACTGGGTAGAGGATGTTCCGGCTGCGGTGGTCTACGTCTTGTTGGGCGTCGGTGCCGCGCTCGAGAATGTGTTGCCGGCGATCCCGGCGGATACGTTCGTGGCGCTGGGTGGATTCCTTTCGGCAGTCGGAGAGTTGGACGCGCGGTGGATCTTCGTGTCCACGTGGTCGTTGAACGTGGGGTCGGCGCTCGCCATGTATCGGCTCGGCTACACTCATGGCAAGCCCTTCTTCGAGGCCGGATGGGGGAGGCGAGTCTTGAGACCTCATCAGATGGAGCGCATGGCCAGCTTCTACGAGCGCTTTGGGATCGCGGCGATCTTTCTCACGCGGTTCTTGCCCGGACTCCGCTCCATCGTTCCGGTCTTCGCAGGGGTTAGCCGCCAGCCGTTGATCCTCGTGGCGATTCCCATCGCCTTGGCTTCCGCCATCTGGTACGGTGTGCTCATCTGGCTCGGGGCGCTGGCGGGGCAAAACCTGGACGTGCTGCGGGCGCTGCTCGGGCGGGTCAACGGTGTCCTGCTCGTCGTCGCGGTGGCGGTCGCGGCGCCGTCGGCCCTCTGGTGGTGGCGCACGCGGCATCCGCGGGACAGCGATGGAGCGCGGCCTCGGTGAGTGAGTCGTCGATTCCGAGCGCGTTTCGGTTCGAGCAGTTCAACGACTACATCACCTTCGAGCGAGGACTTTCCGCGCGCACGTTGTCCGCCTACGAACGAGACCTCACGCGCTGGTGGAGGTCCGTGTCAGAGAGCGGAGTGGGCGACCCTGTGGAAGTGACGCTGGACCTGCTGCGCGAGTGGATTTTCGGATTGAAGGACGCTGGACTCGCCGGTACCTCGATCCGCAGGGCGCAGTCTGCGGTGCGCACGTACTTCCGCTTTTTATTGTCGGAAGGCGTACTCGACGTCGATCCGACCGAGCGTCTGGAGAGTCCGCGTGTTGCCCGGAAGCTGCCGGACTTCCTGACGCAAACCGAGGTGGTGCGCCTACTCGACGCCCCGGATTCCGAGAGACCACTGTTCTGGCGGGACCGCGCGATCCTCGAGCTGCTCTACGCCTCCGGGCTCCGGGTCTCCGAACTGGTCGACTTGCCGCTGTCAGGCCTCGATCTGGGTGAAGCGTTCGTGACCGTGTTCGGGAAGGGCTCTAAGGAACGAATCGTGCCCATGGGTGGTCCGGCGGTGAGGACGCTGGAGCGCTACCTGCGAGAGGTGCGCCCGGGACTCGACAAGGGCCGCGGTGAGGGCCATGTGTACCTCAACGCCCGGGGGACTCGGATGAGGCGGGAGTCCGTTTGGAAGCTCGTCAAGAAGTCTGCGAGGCGAGCGGGAATCGTGAAGAACGTCTCTCCGCACACCCTCAGGCACACCTTCGCGACCCATCTGGTGGAAGGCGGGGCGGACCTGGCTGCCATTCAGGAGCTGTTGGGTCACGCCGACATCTCGACGACACAGATCTACACCCACGTCGACCGCGAATATCTCCGAGACGTGCACCGACGATTCCACCCCCGGAACTGAGGGGCGGCGTACGTCGCGCTCGGGCTACTGGGGCACGTCGCGCTCGGGCCGCTAGAGCCCTCCCGTCCCCTGACCCCGGCGAACCCGCTCCGCGTCGGCGGCCTGGAAAAGCTGCGCCTGAGAGGTCGAGGTCCGCAGCAGACGCACAGCTTCGGACAGGACAGGATCCCGCTCCATTCGGATGTCGGCTTCCGCACCCAGATCATCCATGCGCTGAGCCACGCTGATACGAGCCCGCCAGCGCAGGTATGTCCGGACGCCCGAGTCGGAGAGCTGGTCCTCGGCGAGGCCCTCCTCCGCGAGAAGAGTCATGAACCGATCGAACTCCGCATCGGTGAGACCCGGGTCATCATTGGCTTCGCGGCGGGCGCTGGCGGCCTCGAAGCCGAGTTCTGCGAGGCGGAGCCCGAGCGGAATCTCCTGGTCGTTCGCAGCCCTGATCAGCTCCCGCTCGACGACTGTGGTCGTGTCGTCCGCCACGGCGAGATCGGGGAAGATTCCACCGCCGTTGATGAGCGAGCGCCCTTGCGCGGTCGTGACACGTGGCAACGTGTCCAAGTCCTCCGCGATCGGACGGAACTGAGAATCTCGTGCCCGCTGAAGCGAGCGGCCGAGTGGTGTATGCCACGACCCGATCGTGAAACGCAGACGTCGGCTGTACGGTAGCCGCATCACGGTCTGCACGACGCCCTTGCCGAACGAGCGTTCACCCAGAACGAGCGCGCGATCGTAGTCCTGGAGAGCGCCGGCGAGAATCTCGGCTCCGGACGCGGTGAAGCGATCGACCAGCACCACGATCGGGAGATCCGGAACCAACTGAGGCCAGCGGTCCGTGTAGGATTCGGTCTCCGTTTCATACGCCTCGGCGTCCGGTATACGCTGCACGGTGCTGGCGAGCGTCGAGCCGGGCTTCAGGAAGAGGTCGGCCAACATGAGCGACTCGTCGAGGAAGCCGCCGGGGTTCCTACGCAGGTCGATGACGAGCCCCCGCGTATCCGCGAGCTCGGCGAGCGCGGAGTTCATCTCCTGGGCCGCGTTCCGCGCCACCCGGTCGAGCAATATGTAGCCGATGCCGCTCTCGAGAACGCCGTAGTGAACGGCCGGCACGTGCACCTGCGCGCGCGTGATGTCGAAAGCGATGGGCTCGTCGAACCCGGCGCGCTTGATCTTCACGAGCACACCGGTGCCCACCGGACCCCGGATCGAGTCCGCAGCCATCTTTGTCGTCCAGTCCGACGCATCGTTCGCGTTCACGCCCACGATGATGTCGCCGACGATGATCCCCACTTGATTGGCGGGCGTGCTGCGGAAGACCGCCGTGACGGTGACCTCTTTGTTGAGTCGAGTAATCTGGAGGCCGATGCCGGAGTAGTTGCCCGTCGTCTGCTCTTCCCACGCATCCGACTCGACCTCGGTGAAGAGCTCCGCGTAGGGGTCGTCGAGCGCCCCGATGAGGCCGTCGATCGCCGCCTCCCACAGCGTGGAGTCGCTGACACCGTCCATGAGAAGGCCGGAGATCCTAGCCACGGTTTGTGCCAGGATCTCGGGCTCGGCCGACTGCCCGACCTGCTCGACCGCAGTGAGGAGGTCGGCCAGCATGATCGGCTCGTCTACCGCTTCGTCGGAGTTGCGCCGAAGCAGCACCGTTAGGCCGTCGAGCGCCGCCTCCCACAGCGTGGAGTCGCTGAAGCCGTCCATGTGCATCGTTGTGATCGCTTCCACGGCCTCCGCAAGGATCTCGAGTTCGGGCGGTGACCCGACGCTCGAGTTCGCACGGGTCTCGGTGTCTTGCGCGCCCAGAGTTGGGGCGGCGAGCGCCAGGATCAGCGTCAACGTTGCGAAACGGTATCTCATGCGGGCGCCCTCGGCGTCGGCGTAGTTGTCATGTGTGTCCTCTAACCCCCGCGTACGGAACCGCGTTCCGTGCATCGCCGGGGCTTCCAGGACGCTCCCCTGCAACATATGAACCGAACGGATACTTTTCACCTATCGGTACAGAATAAGGTCGGAGGCATGAGGCCGAGACTCAAACGAGATCCACCGTCCATGAGCCCAACCGAGGCCCGCCCTCCGCTCCGGGTGGCGCTGGTACAGTTCAAGCCCACGAAGGCTGATGTCGCCCGCAATATCAAGGCCGTATGCGACATTGTCGGGGCCCACGCGAACCAGACCGACCTGATGGTCTTTCCCGAGGCGGCGCTCAGCGGATACTTCCTCGAGGGTGGTGTCGCAGAGGCGGCGCTGACGGTCGAGCGGTTGATCGAGATGCTCGGCCCACCGCCGGCAGGCGGGCCCGACGTCGTGATCGGCTTTTACGAGCGCTGGCGCCGTCGTTTGCACAACAGCGCCGTCTACCTCGAGGCGGGAGACGGCGCGTGGGCCGTGCGACACGTGCATCGAAAGATGTTTCTGCCCACATACGGTGTCTTCGACGAGGCGCGGTTCGTAGAGACGGGCACGGAGCTTCGGGCGTTCGATACGCGGTTCGGGCGCCTAGGCATCCTGATATGCGAGGAAATGTGGCACTCGCTGCCTGCGACGATCCTGGCACTGGGTGGCGCTGAGCTTCTGGTGGTCGTCAGCGCTTCGCCTGCTCGAGACTTCACTGCGGGTTCGGGCGGACGGCCCGCCAACCTCGAGCGCTGGGAGCAGATCGCCCCCGGCGCCGCGATCGAACACGGCGTATTCGTGGTCGTCGCTCAGCTCGTTGGGTCCGAGGGCGGCAAGCTTTTCCCCGGTGGGTCGATCGCGGTCGGACCGGACGGACAGGTGCTCGCACGTGGCCCCCTCCTCGAGGAGGCCGTGACGATCGCCTCCCTCGACGCCGCGTCGATCGATCGAGCCCGCGTCGTTTCACCGCTCCTGTCCGACCTCGAACAAATGTTGCCCCACCTCCGGCGGTCGCTGGAAGCGACACGGCCGGGGGCGGGTGCTTCTGAGGTCGAGGATGACCCGGAGGCCGAAGGGGACCCAGAAGAAGCGACACCGGCGCTGGTGGGGCGCGGGCCGATCCCCACGGACGATGCGGCGCTCAAGAACCCTGTCGAGCTCGAGCTCGACCTCGAGCTCGTCGAACGCACGCTGGTGGAGTTCATCCGCGAGGAGGTGCGGCGGCGACGTCACTTCGAGCGCGTCGTCGTGGGCGTGAGCGGAGGGGTCGACTCGGCGGTCTCACTCTTCCTGGCCTGTAGGGCACTGGGCGCTGAGAACGTGTACGGCTTCCGGCTGCCGTACCGGACATCCAGTGACGAGAGTCTCGAGCACGCGGCGATGGTGCTCGAGGCGACCGGCGCACACACCCGCACGATCGAGATCTCGGATCCGATCGACCGATACGTCGAGCAGTACGAGCCCGATATCTCGCCGCTGCGCAAGGGCAACCTGATGGCACGCCTCCGCGCCGTGATCCTCTTCGATCAATCGGCCAGCCTGAGCGCGCTTCCGCTCGGCACCGGCAACAAGAGCGAACGGCTGCTCGGGTACTTCACATGGCATGCCGACGACTCGCCCCCGATCAACCCGCTGGGGGACCTGTTCAAGACGCAGGTGTGGGCGCTGGCGCGCCACCTCGGTGTGCCGGACGTGATCATCGAGAAGCCGGCTACGGCGGATCTCGTGAGAGGCGTCACGGACGAGGATGAGATCGGAGTGTCCTACCACGACGCGGATCCGATCCTGCACGCCATGGTGCGCGGCTATGGTCCCGAGCAGCTCGTCGGCCTCTCGTTCGACCGGGAAGCTGTCGAGGTCGTGTGGCGGCGTCTGCAGAGCACGCACTGGAAACGGGAGCTCCCGACTGTCGCGGTGTTGTCCTCCACCGCGATTGGCGAGTTCTATCTCAGGCCGGTCGACTACTAGCTGATAGGACGGCTAGCTGATAGGGCGGCCTTTCGGCATGACCTTCGCCGCCCACAGCCCCGAATTCATGTCGGAAAAGAAGACATACCCTTTGTGCGGCTGCCCTCCCCAGACGCTCACCTGGTTCCTCAGGAAACCACCTGGGTCCTGCGGCTTGTAGATGGCGATCTCGCGGCCCTGCCGACCGAGGTTGCCCATCAGCTCACCCGAGACGTCCACGATGCGTAGACCACCCTTGTAGTACGCCTGATACAACACGTCGTCCTCGACCCAAGAATTGTGCGTACCGGCTTCCGGCACTTCGTAACGCGCCACGTCCTTCGGATTCTCCGGGTCGGTGAAGTCGATCACGTGCAGGTACCCGTCCATGCGTCCTTGCACGCCGCCCTCGCCGGTCGCGGGGTCGTACGGCCGGTTGTCCCTACCCGGGCCGGTCCAGGCTCTCCCTCTACCGCCCCCGATCTCATCGCCTAGGAAGAGATAGAACTTCCCCGTCGACTCCTGGAAGTACGGGAAGGCCGCGTGCGTGGCGCCCACGGGGTAGGGCACTTGGGTCACGAAGACCGGATTCTCGATGGAGCCGCCCCACCTTCCGTTTCCGACATCGACTACCACGACGCCGTTCTGCCATTCCGATGAGTAGGCAATGCCGTCGTGGACCCACACATCGTGAATGCGGCTGTTGGGGTGGTTGTACTCACTGACGAACTTCGGATCGTACGGATCGCGCACGTCGATGATGACGTACTTGTCACCGTTCGCGAGCGCGAACAGATAGTCCTCGGTGGCGAACATGTTGTGCACGCCGCCGGTGACCCCGTGGCTCTCGAACGTCGAGGCGATTCGCGGGTGGGCCGGGTCTGCCATGTCGAGGATGACTACGCCGTTTCGGCGGTTCGACGCCCCTTCGCGCGAGAGCGCCGCGTACCGACCGCTCGGCGCGACTTTCACGTCGTTCACGGTGCGAGCGTCGAGTTGCAGGGAGTCCGTCTTGATGATGTTCGTCGGATCGGTGACGTCCCAGAAGTACGCCCACCCCGCAGCCGACCAAGTCCCGGTGATCGCGTAGTCGCGTCCGTCGACGCCCTCGAAGACCCAGAGGTCCGACGTGTGTGTGTTGCCCACCGTGCCCCGTCCCTGGAGCTCGATCTCCTGGACCGCGTCACGGCCGCGGATGAGGACGGTCTTGCGCGCCGTGAGCGGGCCGGACATCGCCAATAGTGTATAGCGACCAGGAACCTCGGCCACGAACGCCCCGGCCTCCATGATCGCCGATGCTCCAGGCGAACGGATCGAGTCGTCCGGAACGAATGTGTAGGCCCACGTCAACGGCAGGTCCGGCACCGGGCCCTCCGGACCGCTAGCTCGCGCGGAGAAGCGGAGCACGTCGCCAGTGCGTGCCTGGTCCGCACCACCGTGGATGGTGAGCTCGGTCGCCGGAAACGCCAGAACGTCGAAGGACGCCTGCACCTCCGTCTCGCCGTCGACTTCAACGGTGATCGTGACGGACCCGGCTGCGGTCGCCATCACGGTTCCGTACGCGTCGACCGACGCGACCTCGGGGTTCGAGCTACGCCATGCGAAAGACGCCTCGGGCCGGCGCGTGCCGTCGGCGTGCAGCGCCACCGGGCCGTGGGTGATCGTAGTCCCCACGTAGAGAGCCGCGCCGGATGGGTTAAGCTCGACTCGGTCGATCGCCGGCCAAGCGATGTCGACCGGGATGCGTAGCATTGGCGGGGCGCCCGTAGCCCCTTCGGGGAGCACACCAGTCGCCACGATCTGGTAGCTGCCGGCCCGGTACGACTGCAGAACGCCGTTGCGGTACCTGAGCACCGAGCGCGGTGCCGCGAAGCGGATGTCCATTTCCACCGAGTCACCAGACTCGTCAACCGCCCTGACCGCCAGCGCAATTTCCGATCCGACGACGAGCGACACTTCAGCCGGCTCCGCCACCAACGTGATATCTGATTCTTGCGCCGAAAGGCTTGGGCTGGCCGAGGCAGTGGCCAAGCTCAACATCAGGACCAAGGAAAGGTGTCTCTTTTTCATGATGGGATTCTTCGCGGCCTGTTGACGGGTCCAAGGAGCAACAAGAGAATCAACCCCCTCGAGTCGCTGAACAAGATGGGAGAGATACCAAGCATGACGGAGCACTCATTCATGACGAAGCACTTATTCCGGTCTGCGCTCCTGACGGTCGCAGCTCTTCTCTTCGCGATGCCCGCCTTGGGCCAGCACCGGGTTACGACGCCCGAAGAGCAGTTTGGGCACGAGATCGGCGCTGACTATGAGTTGGTCAACTACGAAGGCCTACACGCCTATTGGATCAAGCTGGCCGGCGAGTCCGACCGGATGATCCTGGATACCATCGGCTACACCGAGGAGGGACGGCCGCATCTCCAGGCGATCATCACGTCTCCGGAGAACCACGCGCGCCTCGAGCACTATCGCGACATCTCGCGCATGATGGCGAAGGCCGAGGGGGTAAGCGAAGCCCAGGCGCGGGAACTCGCGCTGGAGGGTAAGGCAACGGTCTGGATCGACGGTGGTCTGCATGCGACCGAGGTGCTGGGGGCCCAGCAGCTCATGGAGCTCGTCTATCGGCTGAACGACTACACCGACGCCGAGACGATGCGCATCCTCGACAAGGTCATCATCCTCGCGACGCACGCGAACCCCGACGGCCACGCGCTCGTCGCGAATTGGTACATGCGGCAAGACGACCCGATGGAACGCAGCACGAGCGGGGTGCCGGTCCTCTACAACAAGTACGCCGGGCACGACAACAACCGCGATTTCTACATGGCTGCCCTGGCCGAGTCGCAGAACATCAACACGTCGATCTATCGCGTCTGGTACCCGCAGATCGTGTACAACCATCACCAGACGGGCCCGCAGGGAACGGTGATGTTCGCGCCGCCCTTCAGGGATCCTCCGAACCACTACTTCGATCCGCTCATCATCACGGGGCTCGATCAGGTCGGCTCGGCGATGCACCAGCGCTTCGTACGCGAGGGCAAGGGTGGTACGACGATGCGTTCCGGTTCGTCCTACTCCACGTGGTGGAACGGGGGTCTGCGCACCACACCGTACTTCAAGAACATGATCGGGCTGCTCACCGAAACGATCGGCAACCCGACCCCGGTCGAGATTCCGTTCCTGCCTAGGCAACAGATGCCAAGGGGGGACCTCCCTCTTCCCGTCGAGCCCGGTCCGTGGCATTTCCGTCAGTCGATCGAGTACTCGCAGACCGCGAACTGGGCGGTTCTGGACTTCGCGTCGCGGAACTCAGACCACCTGCTGTTCAACATCTGGCAGATGGGCACCAACTCGATCGCGCGTGGCAACACCGACTCGTGGACCACGATGCCGTTCGAGATCGACGCGGCCGCCGACGCGATGGCCCGCGGCACTCGAGAGGACTGGGAGCGCATCCTGCGCGATCCGGCGGATCGCGACCCGCGCGGCTTCATCATTCCGTCGGACCAGCGCGACTTCCTGACCGCGACGAAATTCGTCAACACGCTGCTCTACGGTGGTGTGGACGTCCACCGAGCGAGCGCGGACTTCACGGTCGCCGGCACCCGGTACGCGCAGGGATCCTACGTGGTGAAGGGCGCTCAGGCGTTTCGTCCGCACGTGCTCGACATGTTCGAAAAGCAGGAGCATCCGAACGACTTCGCCTACCCGGGCGCGCCGCCGACCGCGCCGTACGACAACACCGGCTGGACGCTGGCGTGGCAGATGGGCGTCGAGTTCGATCGCATCATGGACGGCTTCGACGGCCCCTTCGAGCTCATCGCCGACATCATCTCGGCTCCAGTGGCCGGCGTGGTGGCCGGAGCCGCCAACGCTCGCGGCTACGTTGTGGACCACATCAACGACGCCTTCATCGCGGTCAACCGGGTGCTCGCGGCGGGCGGGAGCGCGTATTGGTATACGGACGAGCTGAGCGTGGGCGAGCAGAGCTTCAGCGCCGGCGCGTTCTACCTCGAGACCGATCGCGCCACGGTCGAGACGCTGGCTGCGGAGAAGGGACTCAGCTTCGTCGGCGTGGCGAACCGACCTGCCGGGAACACGATGGAGCTCAAGCCGGTGAAGATCGGACTTTGGGATCGCTACGGAGGGTCGATGTCGTCCGGATGGACGCGCATGATCCTCGAGGACTTCGAGTTCGACTTCGACGTGTTGTATCCGCCGGACCTGGACAATGCCGACCTCTCCCAGTACGACGTGCTCGTGTTCGAGGACGGAGCGATCCCGGCCGCTGAGAACGATGGCGGCGGTGGTGGCGGGCGCGGTGGGCGTGGCGGACGCGGTGGCGGCCCTGATCCGAGCACGATTCCTGAGGAGTACCGCGGCCGCATGGGGAACGTCTCGATCGACGGCACGGTGCCGCGCATCCTCGAGTACGTGCGCAACGGCGGTGCCGCGATCGCGATCGGCTCCTCGGCGAGTCTCGCGCAGCATGCAGGCCTGCCGGTGAGCGATCACCTGGTAGAGAACGGCATCCCACTCACGCGCGAGCAGTACTTCACGCCCGGCTCTGTCTTGGACATGAAGATCGACCATGGGAGCCCACTTACCCACGGCTTCGGCGAGCGCGTGAATGTGCTCTTCAGCCATAGCCCGACATTCTCGCTGGACGCGGGTGCAGAGGCACAGGGCGTGCGCCGCATCGGGTGGTACGACACGGAGAGCCCGCTCAAGAGCGGGTGGGCGTGGGGTGGGCGGTACCTGCAAAACGGTGTCGGCGTGATCGAGGCCGACTACGGTCAGGGCAAGCTCTTCATCTTCGGCCCGAGGATCACCTTCCGGGCGCAGCCGCACGGGACGTTTGGCTTCCTCTTCAACGGGATTTACTACGGGGCGGCGGACAACCGTCCGATATCGTAGGAAGCGTTCAGGTCGCTCCAGCGTTTTGAAATCAAGTCGGATCGCGGACTGATCGGGTAGGGCGTAGCGGCGGCGGCCTGTAGGTCCGTCTCCTTGGCAGTGTCCACCGTTTCCGGTTTCGTGCCCGTATAGGGTTCACCGTGGGTCGGCTCACCGCTACAACCCTCCCACACCACCGGACTTACGCTTCCGTATCCGGCGGTTCACGAGGAGCGCGCAAGTCTCCGGTACTCCTGTAGAAGGCTCACGAGGCCCATCTGGCTCAACAGTGTGGTCGGTACGGCCTGGTTCATGTTTCTCGAGCCCGCGTTCCACCACGGACCTCGCCCGTTGTACGCCGACTGGGCGGCTCGTTTGTCGTCCAAGCCCCGCTTGCGCAGCTCCTTGAGTCGGGTCCGTGGCCGCTTCCACTGTCGCCACAGAATGAGGCGCAGCCTTCGGCGGATCCACATGTCCAACTCTTCGAATACTCCGCTCACGTCCGCCAACCGATAGTACGCAGCCCAGCCCCTCAAGATCGGGTTGAGCTCCCCGATGGTACGCGCAAGGCTCCAACCTCGGCCTCGTCGGAACAAATCCTTCAGCTTCAGTTTCAGCCGCTTCACCGACTCCGGTGCCGGCTTCAGTTTCGGCTCCTTGTTCGACGTGGTCCCATACCCTAGGAACTTTCGTTTCCAGGGCCGGTCCACCGCGCTCTTGTTCCGGTTCACCTTCAGGCGGAGGCGCTTCCTCAAGAAGCCCTCCAGCGACGCCAGCACACGCTCCCCGGCCCGCTCCGACTTCACGTAGACTTGGATAGTCATCGGCGTAACGCACGAAGCGGTAGACTGCTTCCAGGACCTCTCGCAGCGCACCCTGCACGATCTTGTCCTCCAGACTACTGATACCGATCGGCCGCGTCTTACGGTTCGCCTTCGGGATGTGCACACGTCGGATCGGCTGATGCCGGTACCGCATCGTCTTCAGCCGCTCGTGCAGCCCCCGGAGGTTCTCTTCCAGTTGCTGCCCGTACTGCTCCTTCGTGATGCCATCGACCCCTACCGCCGCATCCTTGCGGATTCGGCTGAAAGCCCGTCCCAGCGCCGCCTCGTCCACGAGGTGCGCCAATGAGTTGAACCGAGCGTCCGAGTCTCGCTGCGCTCGCTCCGCTACCCTCAGGAGTCCCGTGGACATGGGGACCCTCTGTCTGAGCTCAAGGTCATGTTTCCCTCCTGAGGTTCTACCTCAACACTGGCCGCCTTTGCTCCGCTGGGTCCGGGTGCCGAGCCCGTTCCCCACCGGAAGCCTGAAACCTTTGAACGTAGTCGGACGACATGAGGGTACGCATGATCTTCTAGGTCGCGGGAGCTCACACTCCCGCTCCGCCACCTCTCGGGCCTCGCCTCGGAGGATACACGGCGGCTGAACCTCAATAAGTGTTTGGTCCAGAGTTCAGCCTCTGCGCCCGACTTCGAAGCCAAGTCAGAGTCCAGGGGACGCTTCCATCGATTCGGGGTCCTCGTGGCGCTGCTAACTCGCAGCGCCTCTTGGGGGACCTCCGCGCTCTTGCCTCCGGGGGCCTGATAAGTGTTGGGCGGCCCCTCGCCACACGCGCTATCCGCCGGTAGGTTACATGTAACCTTGTGAGGAGTCCGCGTGGAATGTCTAGTACAAAGAAGCCGATGAGTTCACGCGATAAGGTACGTGCGCATCGGGAACGCCTGCGACGGGAAGGGCTCCGACCGATCCAGATCTGGGTCCCGGATGTCCGGTCGCCAGATTTCGGGGTCGAGGCGCATCGGCAGTCGCTAGCGGTGGCAAAGAGCGACCACGGGTCGAGCGACCAGGGCTTCATCGACGCTGTTTCTGAGTCCCTCGGGGAGTGAGACGGGGCGAGATATGGTCCGTCGTCGGTGGTAGAGACTACGTCGGGAAACCGCGGCCCGCAGTCATTGTGCAAGACGACGGATTCGACGCGACCGCGTCGGTGACGATTTGCGCGTTCACGACCGATCCCACCGAGGCCCCACTTTTCCGGATTCACGTTGAACCGGACGATTTGAATGGGTTGAAGGAGCCGTGCCGCCTAATGGTGGACAAGATCACCACGATCCCGAAGCAAAAGCTCGGCTCTCACATCGGTCGACTCGGCGACGAAGACGTGATACGACTGAATCGTGCGATTCTCGTGTTTCTTGGACTGGCTGGATCCTCAAAGACCCGAGGATAGCCCGCCCCCATCACTGATCCTCAGGGGGCCGTCCAACGTCTCGCGATTGTGTGCTGCCGGAGCTGCAGGCACACAACTCCGAAGCGCTACCAGGCGTAGCTGATCAGTTTCCCCGCACTGCAGCAATCGCCTCATCCTCATGCAGACCCCCTCCCGGACCTCTCGACGAGAGGGCGGAAGGATCAGGGTGCATGCTCAATCCATCTCTCCCAGGAGAGGACGGAAGGATCAGAGCGCAGGTCAACCCGAAAATACTCGTGAATCATGATGTCGCGCGCCCCTGCAATGTCTCGCCATGGCACGTCTGGGTATTTGGCTCGAAGATCTTCGGGGAGCCCTTTCGCCGCCTCCCCAATGATCTCGAGGCGGCGAACCACGGCATCCTGCTTTTCGACATCCGCTGGGAAGTCTTGTTAAGAACGCGCAGAGGGCGCTCCAGAACGACACCGGTCAGAGCCAGCGCCGGACCCGGCGTTTGTAGTCCAGATAGGGTTCCCCAAACTTCCGCTCGAGGTAGGCTTCCTCCGGCAGGATCGAAAACGCCTGAAGAATTAGGCCGCAAACAGGCGTCAGAGCTAGAATCCAGATATTGGAGAGGATCACTGAGAAGCCAAGGCAAGCGAGGACCATCTGGAGATACATGGGGTTCCGCGTGATTCGGAATGGGCCGCGTTCAACTATCTCGGGCGTCCCCTTCCAGGGACTCACGCTTTGGCCGGAGCGACGAAAGAGGATGACCGACCAAAGCCCTAGGCCCAAAAGCGGTCCGGCTTGGCCGTGGCTATTCGACCGACTCGACGGCAACGGTGTGCACTTCGTGCTTGCGCACGCGAAGCGACTCAGGGTCATCGCCGAGTCGAGCTACAAGAGCGACGATATCGACGCGGAGCTACTGGCGCGCATGCGGCTCGCTGGCCTCATCCCCGAGGTCCATCCGAAGTCCGTTGAGCAGCGAGGGCATGCCGTTCTTCTTCGCCATCGGGCGAGGCTCGTGCGGCAACGCA